>JAEEZH010000067.1 GCA_016288495.1 Lachnospiraceae bacterium | reverse complement strand
TGTGATCTGACATAATCTCCTCTTCTCCTGTCAAAAAAACATATGATGATCAATGGTCAGTCTACTCCCATGGCTGCAAACAGTGCCTGGATCTCCTCGGGAGTAAGAACCCTGTTCGGATCATCACCTCCGGGCAGGGCGGAAGTATCCACTTCCTCCTCGGCCAGCGCAGCGCTCACAGCCTCTTCCACTGCCTCAGCTTCATTTGAAGACGCCTCCACTGTGCTGTTGATGATGGCATCTATGTCCACCATGGCATTATTCGATACGTCTATCTTGTTCTGGGCCAGGAAATCATCGTAAGCTTCATTAGAGATATTAAGGCGCTCCACCTCATCCTGCTCCCAGAATGTATGGTTTTGTTTGGGCGCATTCTCACCCTCCTGCTCCATTTGCTGGAGCTGGATCTGCCATGCCACATACTCCTCCATGCTCATAATGCCAAGCTTATACTTCTGTTCGTTGCTGTAGTCTATCTGAAAGCGTTTGATGATCGTGGCATAAGGCGCCTTCTGAGGAGGCAGGGCCAACTCAGTCTCACCTGTATCATAGGAATACTGACTCGATTTGATTATCTTCAATTCCTTCGGAAGCATGTCAAATATTATACTATTTTTCGGCTTATCTTTCAATGAGTCATTGCCCGTTTCTTGCCTTGATCATTGCCTGTTTTTTATTCTTAATTACCACAGTGGCAAAAACCGTCAGGATCATTACCACAAAAAAAACGATGACCCAATTGTTACCGAATGTTATCCTGTTTTCCCCCACCTCCTTTCTGTCAGGATCCGCCTTTACCTCCCTGTCGGCGGCCGGCTCCGATCTGAGTTCAGGTCCGGGGGCGGGACCATTGTACTCAGTTTTCAAATGATCCTCCGCCCCCGCCTTACCGGTCAGATCCGCGCAGGCTGTGGATAAAGAAAACCCCTTATCCGTAAACATGACATTTGTTTCATCATCCTGTTCTTCACCGGGAATAGTGAAGCTCACGCTGTCCCTGCTCATATTTCCCGTCTGATCCACGGCAGCCACCTCAAATCGATATTTTCCCGGGGTTGTCACTTCCTCGTTTTCCCTGTAATTACGGCCGTTTAGATACATTTGATAGCGGATGAGGGAGGCATCCAGAAACATGTTTTCCATATCCTTATCCTTCAAGACAAACCGGTCGGTGACGTTTCCGTCATATGCTTCCAATCCCCTTATCAGAGGCGGTGTATTGTCTATTATGAACCCCAGTGAAGCGGCAGCGGTATTTCCCGCCGGGTCCCACGCCGTCACAGTCACCTCATACCTGCCGTCGTCATAAAAGACAAGGCCGTCATAGGGATCGGCCTCATAGCTTTCACTCTTTTCATCTTCCGATGACGAACCGGGATCCACATAGGTATGTTTCACGGCCGCTTTCACATAACCAGCCGGATCTGAGGGCATATTGTCATCACTCACATCCAGATGAAGCTGTACGCTCCCGTCCGTCACCGCTCCGTCCCTGATACCTGAAAGCTTCACCTGTGGCGGCGAATCATCCCTGTGTCCGAAAGATAATACGACACTTTTGTCATTACCTGCCATATCCCTGCAGTACAGCTTCAGGCTGTGATCACTGTCATAGGCCAGAGCCTCATATTCTTCTTCTGAAAGAGTAAACCTGACCTTCTTCTCCCCAGCCCCGTGCCCGTCGTCTTCATCGGAGAGATCATGGCTTTCCAAGAGCTCGTCGTCCAACCGGACAGCCGCATATGACAGTCCTGACACCTCATCCCTGAACGTGATGTCCAGGTCCGGTCTTTCTCCGTTCTCATCCTTTTGTTTCCATGAGATCTCCGGGCGTTCCGCATCCACCAGTATATTCTTGTCAAAAATGCATTTATCCGACAGATTACCGCATTTATCCTCACTCCAGACAATAAGTTTCCTGCAGCCTCCCGACTCGATGACGACCCTGTCGCATGCCATGACATCCATATCTTCCTGCTGTACGAACATGGTACTTATACCGGAAAGAGAATCCTCGGAGCTGAAATTGACCGTGACAGTTTCAGATGACAGTATCTCCCCTTTGCTCTCTGTGGCTCCCGGTGCGATGATTTCTGCCACTGGGTTCTCCGGCGGCGTATTATCATAGACCAGATTCAGGGGAAAACCCTTAGCATAGATACATTCCGATGAGCCCTCCTTTTTTCCGTATAGTTTCACCGTATATCTGCCCTCCTCAAAGACATATTCCAGAGAAGAATACTCCTCCAGGGATTGGACCCAGCCTCCGTTTTCACCCTCATATTTTATCTCCGCATGAATGATCAGGTCCTCCGAGGCTTCAGCGGTTAACACGGGATTACCTTTTGAGGCGTAAAAAGTATCTTCAGAACAACAACAGTCATCGTAATCCATCCATCCCCTGATATAAGTGTTAACCTCTTCTTTCGGGGCAGCACTCACCTTCAATACAAATACGGTAAAAGCTGCGACAAAGGCCAGCACAAAACATACGGCCGTCAGCATTCCGTACACGATCCGATAAAAGACCGTTTCTCCCTCATCATTTTTTTGCCGCAAGATAGACTTCCATCTGTCTGAGCAGTTCCTTGTATCTGAAATTCTTTTTAAACTCTTCATTTTCCGACATTTTTTCATATAGTTCCCTCACTTCATCCTTATTTCCTTCATCTTTAAGCAAAATACAGGCATGCGCCATATAAATATCTATACTGCATTCGGGATTTTCCGCCTCAAAGCTCCTTAAGTATTCAAGGGCAGTCTCATCCTCCCCCAGTTCTTCCTTTATTGAAACCAGATCAAGCAGTTTGGGCTCATAAACGCTGCTTTCCCTGAACCTGTCAAACTTAAACAGCTTTTCTATACAGCCCGCCGCCAGATCATA
>JAEEZH010000066.1 GCA_016288495.1 Lachnospiraceae bacterium | reverse complement strand
ATGATCAGCCATATATGTATCGCCCTAAGCGATAATCCGTCCTTCATATTCTTAAACATGTAAAAGTACCTGATCCTTTATCGTATTATGGATTTTCTTAGAGGCAATGGTGCCTGATAGACACATTCCGTGTATTATATCGGCATTTTACGGCAAATGTAAAAGGCCTGTCTTGGCTCTTGTTTTCATCGGCGATTAGATATAGTCTGTACCTATACTATATTATGCATACATTGTTACCTGACGTGAAGCAGATGTTTTCTGCTTGAAGAAAACACCTTCTCCCCGCCTTGCCCTATGCATGTTTGTAATAAAGTATGACAATATACCGGTATACCGACTTAGGAGACATTATCTGATGAGGAGAAGCCTTTCACTGATAATAGCATTATGCATGATGGTGACCCTTACTTCCTGTGACGGCAGGAGGATCACCGCAAAGTCTGCAGGGGGCGCAGCAGGAGGAGATACGCCGGCTCCAACGGAGGAGTCTGAGCCTATGGTTACTGCCGATCCCGGGACAGAAGACGGTGATGATAAGGGCGTTATTGAGGGGAGTGCGACGATAAGTACAGTGTCCGGAGATACTGAAGCACTTGTGCCTGAAGCGGTTGAAGCTCCGGGAACCGGCTCCATGAGACAGGCGGTTTTTCCGGAATGGGAGGGCTACACCGATGATACTCTGGCTATGAACAGTATGTACAGCTTTTCCGGCTATCATGGGCAGGGGAGGATATATCTGCAGGTGTCCGATGGAGCGGACAGCTTTAATATGTATGTCAATGGCAGAGAAGTGGAAACGGGAAATATCACACCCGGAGGATGCTGGATGATAGATATTTCTCCCGTTGCCAAAAACGGAGAAAACACTCTGCAGGTTTCGAATATCGTTCCCTCCGACCTGCCGGAGGCGGTAAAAGTCTTTATTCCCTATCCGGAAGTTTTGGGAGGGATACCGGAGGATGAGGGGATACGTCCCGAAGCACTGGCATTTATATCCGATCTGATAGAGACGGATATAGAAAACGGCTTTACCAGCGCACAGCTGTCTGTCATCAGAAACGGCAGGCTTGTATATGAGAATGCCTGGGGCAGGACTGATTCATATCTGCCGGACGGTACGGTATGCACTGACAGTGCGCCGGTAACATGCGATACTCTGTATGATCTGGCGTCTATAACAAAGATGTTTTCGGTGAATTACGCATTGCAAAAGCTGGTGACGGATGGAGAGGTGGATCTGGACTCGAGGATCACGGACTATCTGGGAGAAGGGTTCGCCGCCGAGACAATACAGGTGCCTGTTGACACCAAGGGAGAAACAAAGGATCTATCCGCACTTCCCGATCTGGAAACAATAAAACGCTGGAAATCACAGCTTACCATACGCGATCTTCTGAAGCATCAGGGAGGATTTCCGGCAGACCCCAAGTACTGTGCCCCCAAACTGTATAAAAAGGGGCTTGCGGATGGGGAGGAGTTTCCGGACAATCCTTTATTTGCAGGGAACATCCCCGGACCTGAAACAAGACAGGCTACCATAGACATGATATGCAAAACACCGCTTGATTACGAACCTGGTACAAGGACGGTATATTCGGATGTGGATTATATGATACTGGGACTGGTGATCGAGAGTATCACCGGAGAGGATCTGGACTCCTATATCAAGAATACTTTTTGCGAGCCTATGGGACTGGATCATATCACATATAATCCTCTGGAGCATGGATTTACAAAGGATGATTGTGCAGCAACGGAGCTTAACGGCAATACAAGAGACGGTCTTTTAAACCTTGACGGTTTCAGGACGGAAACCATACAGGGCGAAGTACATGATGAGAAGGCCTGGTACAGTATGGCCGGAGTCTCCGGTCATGCCGGTCTGTTCTCAAACGCAACAGACCTTGCAAAGCTGGCTGCATTGATGCTTAACGGGGGCTATGGTGAGCATGGGTATTTCTCACGCAATACGATAGATACGTTCACCGCACCCAAATCCGAGGATGATGCAAACTGGGGACTGGGATGGTGGCGGCAAGGTGATGGCGAGCGGCCGTGGTATTTCGGGACTCAGGCAGATTCCCGTGCCTTCGGTCATCAGGGATGGACCGGAACCCTCGTCATGATCGATCCGGACCGGTCACTGGTGGTTGTTTATCTGACCAATAAGATCAATTCTCCCGTAACGGATGTCAAAACAGATCCCAACGAATTTGACGGCGAGTGGTATACCGCAAGCACCCTGGGCTTTGTACCCCAGATCCTGTCTGTCGGCATGGACAGCGATCGGGATGTCACAAAGCAGCTGAAGGATCTGGCAGCAGAGATGGCAGAAGAGGCGGCAGATCTTATTCCCGAGGGGGTATCTCCCGACAGCGACCATCCTGCGGCGAAGAATGCCAGGAGCAAACAGCAGCTACTGGAGAAATACTGAGAAATACTGAGAAATACTGAGAAATACTGAGTAGATGGTGAATTAACCGGATTTTTTCTTTGTGGTATAATAGCCGGCAGATCGGTACGATATATATAAAGGTCCACAAAGATGCTGCCTTTATGCGGCATCTTTCATCATGAAAAAAGAAGGAAAAACGTATGAAGAAAAAACTCAGATCATTAAGTATACTGCTTGCTTTAGCCCTGACCATGAGCAATGTTACGGCTGTCAATGCATATGCGGCCACATCGAATGCCACGGGCGAAGTCCAAAACGCAGTCAGCACATCGGCGGAGCTTACGGGGCTTGAGATATGCGATCTTGACGAACCGGCAACAGGACAAAAACTTGATGACAGGGCAACTGTCAGGTCGGCAGAGGGTGTGAGCTGGGAGATACCGGTTATCTGGATAGATGACCTGGGAAGATCAGCCACTGTAGCCGAGGAAGGCCGCAGATACTTCCCTACTCTCGTTTTCTTTACGCCTGACGGATACAGGATAGCTGATTCGCAGCAGAACAGTTTATTTGCAGTCCGGCTCCCCGGATTCATCACAAGGCTGGCAGGAGAGATGCGGCCCCTTTACGCCGTTGATCCTGCACGCGGTATTACGTACCTTACCTGGGACTTTACCGGAACCAAACCCTTCTACCAGGGATCGAGTGGCGATCCGGCAGGTAGTCAGGGATCGGAGACGGATGCTGCAAATACAACAGATAACGATCAGCCCGCGCCTACACCGGAGCCCACGCCCGAGCCGACGCCCACGCCGACACCCGAGCCTGAGCCGTTCAGCCTTGCCAAAGCACACTGTTCACAGGCTGTATTGGAGAAATACGGGGTAGATGATCTGGAATGGCTTGTATCACTTATTGAGCATGATATCGAGCCTAAAGCGGTAGCTGCCCTTCTGGAGGGCTTTCCGGCATACCGGAATGCTGCTGCAAATAATGAACTTGGAACACAGATCAGTTTGTTTGTCTATGATTACGATATCGAGCCTAAAAGCAATAAGTCAGTAGATGCATTAGCGTATGTTAATGTGTTATACAATGCCAATAATGAATATTCGTATTGGATAGGCATCAATATTGCCAATCTCCTGGAGAAAAAGAATGGGCAATATGATTTCGTGGAAGGAAAGCGGATCGAACTGGAGAATACGCTGGTCCATGAACTTATGCACGGTTTCATGGATGACTATACAAGAACCGGAATGGCTTCCGAAGACTGGAGTTATGCAGGCAACCCTAATCCCACCTCTGAATACAACGCTTTTCCCAGATGGTTTTTGGAAGGAACGGCTACAACTGTGGAAAACGCATATAGATTTCACTATGGGGTCTTCCAGCAGATAATGGGGACGGAGAGAGAGTATACTCCCGAAAAGATCAGAAGTTATTTCGGGATTCGCGAAAACTCGCTTGCTTATTACAGGACAGACTTCAATAAATCGACCATCGGCTCGTATGTAGGAGGCTACCTGGCCTGTATCTATCTGGCTTCCGGGGCAGCAAGCATAGGTGAGAATTACACAACCGCTGATATAAGAAGAGGGCTGAATACAATTCTTGAGCAGCTTCATAACGGCACCTCTTTAAATGACATAATAAAAGGCAATACGGGTTACGACGGGATCAATGATTTTGAAGCAAAGTTTCTTCTGGACGAGGATTCTGCCGGTTTTTGTTCAAACCTGCTGAATTATCTTGAAGAACTGACAAAAGGAAATAATGACGAACCTGCAAACGGTTCCATATTGCTGGATTTCGATACATCTGCCGGATCACCGGTGGAAGGAAGAAGTGAGCAAAGCGGCGACAACAGCGTATTTGTTATAGTGGATGATACTATGGACGCAGTGGCTTCTACAGTGGATTGGGAAGTTGTAAAGAATTCGGCAGGATCATATCATGTCTGGCAGGATACCGACAATGATCCGGCGAATTACAATGGCGGCCAGACAGGACAGGTCGCTGCCAAACCGGTAAATGCCAAGGATAGTGCAGATATATCCAAGCCTGAGGACGCATCGGGCGCCAACATGGCACAGAGCGATAATACAGAGCAGGGTAAGGACACAACGCAGAATATGTCTTTAATCACTGATACAGAGCAGAGCAGCGACACAGTGCAGGGAAGCGATACAGAGGAGATCGGCGACACGGCACAGAGCAGCGACACAGCCTTGGATCAGAAGGACGATGAGGATACCGCTATAGTTGAGGATCCTGAAGAAACCTCAGATCAGACCGCAGATACAGACAGCGAAGCAACGAAGGGGGCTGATGCATCTGCAGATCAGATAGATCAGGCAGATCCCGGCAACGGACAAACAGCCGATAATGTACCGGATCAGAGCACGATAGCAGACTTCGATGGGTCACAGGCATCTGATAAATCAACAGATCAGGGCGATGGGGACGGTGACGGCGATCATGAGGCTCCTGCTGATGATGCACAGATACCGGATATATATTCGGGTCAGACAGATAATACGGATAATGACGAAGGCGATAATGCGGATACAGGATCAGCGGCAGACGGATCAACGACAGATGGATGCGT
>JAEEZH010000065.1 GCA_016288495.1 Lachnospiraceae bacterium | reverse complement strand
GGCCTATTTTAATAAAGGGACCGTGCTTTCCGGTAAGAATCATCTGGGAAGGGACACCTACCTTTCCAACGTGAAGCTGGGCTATGGTTCCTATGTTTCGGAAAAAGGACGACTCATAGATACCAGGGTGGGAAAATACTGTTCCATAGGGCCTCATGTATACTGTGCCTTCGGCCTGCATCCGCCTCACGGCTTTGCATCCACCCATCCGGCGTTTTATTCCGCTTCCGGGGCGGAGGGCTTTACCTATGCGGCAAAGACCGATTTCAAGGAAGAAAAGTTCATCGATGAGACCGCCGGTATCAGGATAGAGATAGGAAATGACGTGTGGATCGGAGCCAATGTGACCCTGCTGGAGGGCATACGAATAGGTGACGGCGCCATCATTGCCTCCGGGGCCGTGGTAAATAAGGATGTGGAAAGCTACGCCATATACGGAGGAATCCCCGCAAAAAAGATAGGGGAGAGACTATCGGAGGCTGACAGGGAACAAATGAGTGCTTTAGGCCTTGACCATTGGTGGGATAAGGATGAAGCAACCCTTAAAAAAATGGTAAGTGAAGGACGATTTATATTATCATCTTAGATATTTATCAGTACATCCCGCGCAGGCGGGCAGACTTTGGAGCGAGTTGATCTTCTGTCTGAGCGAAAAAGTCTGCCGCCGTTGCAGGCAATGACAGATTCGATTTGAAAAATAATACTTAAACATAAAATATGTGTGCGATACTTGGAATTTTCAATAAAATAGTGGATCCCGGCAGTGCACAGGCCGCTCTTGACCGGATGTACCACAGAGGTCCCGATGGCGGTATGCTCTGGCAGGAAGGCGGGGTATGTCTGGGACACAGACGTCTGGCCATCCTCGATCTGTCAAGTGCCGGAGCCCAGCCCATGGCCGATGCCTCCGGCAGATATCTGATCGTATTCAACGGTGAGATATATAATTTTGTGGAGCTAAAGAAGGAACTGACGGCTCAGGGCGTGGAGTTTAAGTCCAATTCCGATACGGAAGTCCTGCTGTACGCCTACATCAAATGGGGTAAGGAATGCCTGAACCGCCTTAACGGGATGTGGGCCTTCGGTATCTGGGACAGAGAGAAAAAAGAACTTTTTTTATCCCGGGATCGGTATGGCGTAAAGCCCTTGTTTTACACCAGATACGGAGTGAGCGACAGATTCTTCGCCTTTGCTTCCGAGATGAAGGCCCTGACCCCTTTTATGAAGGAGGTAAGGCCCAACCGACATCTTTTGTCGGATCCCTCTCTCATGACCGAATATGAGAGCACGGCTGAGTGCGTGATAGAAGAGATAGAGCGTTTTCCTGCAGGCTGCTGCGGGTATTATAACCCGGCCACCGGGGAGCTGAAGACGGAAAAATATTATGAGACCCTGTCCCACCTCATGGATGTGCCTGATTCCTACGAGGAGCAGACGGCTCTCTTCCGTGGGCTTTTCCTGGATTCCTGTGCCATCAGGATGAGGTCGGATGTGACCCTGGGGACAGCGCTGTCCGGAGGACTGGATTCCTCGGCCACCATCTGCTCCATGGCCCATCTTTCCCTTAATACCAAGACTGAAAGAATGGGACATAACTGGCAGCATGCTTATGTGGCGGCCTTCCCCGGAACGGTGATGGATGAGCGCAAGTACGCAAAGATGGTGACGGATCATCTGTGGATAGGGTCCACCGAGGTGGTGATCGATCCCATCAAGGCCCTGCCGAAGCTGGAAAACTATCTTTATATGTTTGAGGATGTGTATCTGACCAGCCCGATCCCCATGATGGAGCTGTACGGGGCTTTGAGGAGCGATGGTACCATAGTGACTCTCGACGGTCACGGCGCCGATGAACTCTTCGGAGGTTACACTTTTGATTTCATTAACGCCCTCAAGGATGCGGGCAGTGATGAAAATGACAGGAAGATGATCCTGGATGCCTACATAGAGAGCTTCCCCAACGACGGATCAAACGCCGCCTTAAAGGACCGGAGCTATGAGGCTGTGGAAAAGACCTTTAAAAAGAGGGACTTGAAAAAACGGCTTAAGTCGGTATTTTCCGGAAGGCGCGAAAACAAAATGCCTGAGGGCTTTGATAAACTGGATTCCCTCAATCAGATATTGTACAGATCCGTGCACAGGAACATATTGCCCACTCTTCTTCGAAATTACGACAGATATTCCATGGCAAATTCCGTGGAGATCAGGATGCCCTTTATGGATCACAGGGTGGTGGAGCTGGCCTTTTCCATAGGCTGGAGGTCAAAGCTTCACGGCGGTTATTCAAAGTCCATAATCAGGGATGCCCTCAAGGATATCATGCCGAAGGAAGTGGCGTACAGGCGTACAAAGATCGGCTTTAACACCCCAATAGTGGAGTGGATGAAGGGTCCCATGAAGGACTATTTTGAAGATATAATGGCGGATGTATCCTTTGCAAACTGCGATCTGATCAATCCGGCAAAGGTGAAGGCTGCCGTGAACCATGTGATATATGACGAAGATGCCACGCTGGCGGACGGTGAGAAGGCCTTCAGCCTTTTGTATCCTTATCTCTGGGAGATGTCATTTTTGAAACGGTGCAGGGTGAAATGAGTTTTTTAAAAAAGCTTGATTACATTTTTGATAAAAAGCAGAAGAGGGGAGCTGCCTTTCTGATGGCTGCCCTGACTCTGGGCGCCTTTCTGGAGCTTTTGGGCGTGGGTCTCATCGCCAGCTTTGTGTCCGTGCTCACAAAGCCGGAGATGATACATAAGAACGCTTATTCTTCAAGGCTTTATGACGCCATGAATCTGGAGAGCGATCATCAGTTCTTTGCCCTGGTCACGGGAATACTGATCCTGGTCTTCGTGTTCAAGAACGCATATCTTCTGTGGCTCAACCACATGGAGTATAAGTATATCTACACCAATCAGCTGCTCATTTCAGGCCGTCTTATAGACTGTTATCTGAAAAAGCCCTACACCTATCATCTTGACAAGAATTCAGCCGAGATGGTGAGGAATGTCATGCTTGATTCGGAGCGTTTTTTCCAGATGCTTCTGAGCTTTTTCCTGATGCTCACCGAGATCCTGGTCTCCGTGTTCCTGAGCGTGTTCCTTCTGGTGGTGGATCCCTTCATCACCCTTTCCATGGTGGCTATCCTGGGGGTCTTCACCGGGGCCTACCTTCTTTTGTTCAAGGGAAAGACAAAGGAGTACGGCAGGATAAACCAGGAGTATGACGGCAGGATGCATCAGGCCGTGAACCAGGCTCTGGGTGCGGTAAAGGATATAAAGATCCTTCATCGTGAGAAATATTTCGTGAATGAATTCATAAAAAGCGGGGAGAAAAAGATGCTGGCGGTGCGCAGGAACAATTTGCTGGGCCAGGCTCCCAAATATTTCATCGAGGCAGTGGTGGTCTTTGCCGTGCTGGTGGTGATCATGATCAAGCTCTTAAACGGCAGCGATATAAACGATATGATCCCGCAGCTGGCAGCCTTTGTGGTGGCGGCGGTGAAGCTTCTGCCCTCTGTCAGCAAGATAAACAATTACATGAACCTAATCATCTTTTTAAAGCCCTCGGCGGACCTTATCTACAGGGATATAAAGGATACCGAGGATATGCTGGATTTTGAGCTTAAGGATGACAGTGCTCTGATAACGGATAATAATAAAGCTCCGGCTGCTTCTCCGGCCGATAAAAAAGGCTCGGGCTCCGGCGGTTCGATCCGTATAGATCATCTTTCCTACCGCTATCCCCATACGGAACGGGATGTGATAAGGGATGTGAGCTTTGAGATCCCTCTGGGGACCTCCGTGGGCTTCACAGGAGAGTCGGGCTCAGGCAAATCCACCCTGGCGGATGTGATCCTGGGAATACTGACCCCCACCGCAGGTCATGTGTATTACGGTGATATGGATGTACACGCCCATCCACTGAAGTGGTCGAAGAAGCTGGCCTATATCCCCCAGAGCATATATCTGGCGGATGAGTCCATAAGGGCAAATGTGGCTTTTGGAATAGAACCGGAAGATATAGATGATGAAAAGGTAAAGTCAGCCCTTGCAGAGGCTCAGCTCCTTGATTATGTGGAAAAGCTTCCTGAGGGCCTGGATACCCAGGTGGGGGAGAGAGGGGTGCGCCTCTCCGGAGGACAGAGGCAGAGGATAGGCATAGCAAGAGCCCTTTACTCCGATCCGGAGATCCTGGTACTGGATGAAGCCACCAGCGCCCTGGACAATGAGACCGAGGCAGCGGTGATGGAGGCCATCGAGAGGCTGCATGGGAAGAAGACGCTTTTGATAATAGCCCACAGATTATCCACCATCGAGAACTGTGAGATGATATATCACCTCGAGAATGGGAAATTGTCGTCAATCTGAGGAACGCAGTGACGAAGAATCTTTATGGAGGTATTTGCATATGGGATCAAAATTCGAATCAGGCAAACTGACAATACCGCTGTCCGGACGGATAGATTCATCCAACGCCGCCTCGCTCCAGGCCTCGCTTCTTGAGGAGATAGATGCCCATGATACAAAGGAACTGACCCTGGAGCTTTCACAGCTTTCCTACATATCCAGCGCAGGTCTGCGGCTCCTCATGAAGATAAAAAAGGACAGGAATATCCCCGTTGAGGTGACCGAGGTTACTCCCGAGGTATATGAGATCCTTGAAGTGACCGGTTTTACCGAGCTGTTTAAGGCGAGACGTAAAATGCGTGAGATCTCGGTGGAGGGTCTGCCCGTCATCGGCAAAGGCTTTTACGGCACCGTTTATCGTATAGATTCGGATACCATCGTCAAGGTTTACAACACTCCCGATGCCATGGATATGATCGAGAATGAAAAGAAAAAAGCCCGACTGGCTTTTATCAAGGGAGTGCCCACTGCCATCTCTTTTGACATAGTACGGGTGGGGGACACCTATGGCTCTGTTTTCGAACTGATAAACGCCAGGACCATGATGGATGTGATCAGAGAGCAGCCGGACAAGGCCGATGAGGTCATAGAGAAACATGCAAAGCTGATGAAACAGGTGAATGAAACCTTGGTCGATCCCGGAGTCCTGCCGAGGGCAAAGGATATTTTTCTTAATTATCTGGAAATAATCTCTTCTTATCTTGACGAAAGCCTTCTTGAGCGGCTCAGGACGCTTATCATACAGATGCCGGACGACGATCATCTGGTCCATGGGGATATGCAGTATAAAAATGTTATGATCTCGGGGACTGAGGCGGATGAAGAACCCATATTGATAGATATGGACACCCTTTGTGTGGGACAGCCGATCTTTGACCTATACGGCATGTATCTGACTTACAAAGCCTTTCCGGAGGATGATCCGGACAACAACATGGTATTTTCCGGTATCACCACCGAGATGGCGGATCACATCTGGGACCGATTCTTAAGACTGTATCTGGGTACCGATGATGAGAAAATACTGAGAGCTAATCTGGACAGGATAATGATACTGGCTTATATCCGGCTTTTGTTCCTGCTGGCAACCTCAGACCTCAAGGAGGGTGAGCTGGGCCGCATAAGATTAAAGCATTCCATTGAGCATCTCACCGAGCTGTCAGGCAGGGTGGACCGCCTTGAAAGTATATAGTGACTGAAAACAGGGGTATGGTCATGAACCGTCAGATCCGTACCCATCCGGGTAAGGTCATCTGCTGGGTGTCCTTTTCCTTCATGTAGGCAGAGGGATAGGCTACGGTCTTACCATCATTTTTGTTGAGCAGAGCTGCCCATACGGAAAAGGTGGAATTTGCTATTATGTTGGACTTGCATCTGCTCATGAGCTGCATGTCGCGGAAGCTGTCCTGACCGCTGTTTCCGGTGACAATGACCTTGTCTTCTATATAGTCGAAGGCTTTTTCGATATAGGCCTTATCATCCGAGAAAATGAAGAATCTGGGACGGTCATATCTTTCCATCATGAGTGTGACCGCACGTCTGTAATAATCCTCCCCCAGGGACAAAAAAGAAGAAGCGTATTCGGCGGAGAGGTAATCGCCCCGGCGCACATGGATGCTCACGGAGTCACAGCTGTCTATCCGGGCCAGGTAATCCCTGTTTTTATCATCCGAAGGCTCATCAAATGAGAAGCACTCCTGCAGCTTATCAAGCCTGTCCCTGAAATAGATCTCCTCAATAAAAAAACCCGTTATGTAATGATCCTTTTGTGGGTCGATGGCTTCGATCTGTCTGTAGATGTCTGTATTGTCTTCAAAGCCGGTCTGCTCTATCCGGATGCGTTCGTGTCTGTCAAAGGCACGCATCAGCCTGTGGGGTATCCTTAAGACGAACTGCCAGATATCCCCTGCTTTTCCTTTGACATGATTCGGTATGCGTCCGCTGCACCTTGTGATCTCACGGTCTGTGGCTTTTGTTATCTCGAAGGCGCCGTTTTCGCCAAAGATGCGTTCCAGCTCATAGCCCTGATGCTCGCTGAATCTGTCAAACCAGGTCAGATCTGCCTTTACATTATCTTTCCCGAAACGTTCCCTCAAAAGGGAGTAGAGATTATATTGGAACATCTGGTTCCCCAGACCGCTGGTGAATCGAAGGATTATCATCGTTTGAATACCTTTTTTATGCCCTCTTTAAAGATGACTCCCATGGTGTATAAAAAGAAATCCGTGGGCTCGTCCTTTCGTACCACATGGGCTATGTTATAGTCATAAAGCTCCCTGACCAGCTCCTGATGTTCCTTGAAACCGGATTTGACCCAGAGGGAAACGGCGGCCACATAGTCGCTGTAGGCGAGCTTATAGCCGTAATCGTCAAGACCCTTGTTCTTTTCAAACCATTCAAGGAGCCTGCGTTTGGTGAGGCAGTCCTCGGCCATCTGGTTTCGCATGAGCTTCAGGGAGTTCCAGTTCCCTTCCCCCTCTTTTTTTACGAAACGCCAGGCGCTCATGGTCTCGCTCATACGGAAGATGGGACCCTGCATCAGCAGAAACATGAGGATCACGCCGTCATCCAGAAAATCATGGGCTTTGTATAAAATGGTATAGTCGTATCTTCCTTCGCGGAAAAAGTTGCGGCATACCACTGTGGCGGTCTGGCCGGGCCAGTAGGGGCCTTTTTTATAATCCTCGAAGGTGAAATCCCCGTCCCAGGTGTAAAGCGAAAGGGCCTCGTTGTCATATACGGGTTCCCCCTGCTTACCGACTACCATACAGGTGTGGGTGCAGCCCATGTGCATGGGGTGCCGGTCAAGAAAATCCACCTGTTTTTGCAGCTTGTTCTCGTCCGTCCAGTAGTCGTCTCCCTCCAGGAAGGCTATATAATCCCCGGTACAGTGCATGCCCGTGTCATATACGTTCATGGTGGGCCTGCCGAAATTTTTTTCGCGGAACAGCAGGTTGAAACGCCCCGGGTATTTCCGGTCATATTCCCTCAGAATGTCCCTGGTGGAATCCGTGGAACAGTCTTCTCCCACGACGATCTCGAATTCGAAGCTGCACTTCTGCATGAGGACGGAATCAAGGGCCTGCCTGATATAATCCTCATGGTTATAGGTTATGAATAAAACGCTTAATTTATATGCCATAAAAGTAAGTCTATCATATGGCATGAGAGTTTGACAAGGCTTTGCGCCATGGGGTATACTAATAGATACGCAGCCGGGGAATCAGCGGCTCCCTGTACCATAAATCCGCTATATGATGGGGTGATATCCTGCCGAGGGCCGGGATTTGCGTAGCTGCCCCCTGTAAGAGGCGTTGAAGTCCGGGTCTTACGCGACGGATCCCCGTGAACCGTGTCAGGTTGGGAACAAAGCAGCACTAAGCGGGATCTTCCGGGTGCCGTGAGGGTGCCTGGACTGAGTTGTCTGCAGGGGTAACGTGCGTGATGAACGGTTCGACGCAGGATGCGTGAGTGAGGCGCGTTCATGACGAAGTCATGAATCTGCATCGTGCCGTTACCCTTATTTTATCGTATGTATGAGCAATAACAATAGCCGAAAGAAGCATACTCAGGAGAGGCTTATAGCCTGGCTGGTTTTTATACTTGTGGTTGCAGTCATCACCACAGGTATTATTTTTATTGCAATAAAAATAAAGGCTCCCATCGAGTCAAAGATCAATGAGATAAAGGAACAGAGGGCCGAACAGGCGGCCGGGGAAAAGGATGAAGAGCCGGAGGAGGAACCTGCAGGGGAAGAGGAGCAGGAAGCCCTGAACGAAGATGACCTGGTTTCTATCTTTGACCATGAGGACAGCACGGAAAGTGAGAATTCGGTTCCCCAAAAGAGCGAGAAGGATGATCCTCTGTGGGAGGAAGCCGGATCCCGCATGGAAGACATGACGATGGAGCAGAGGGCGGCCCAGATGTTTTTTGTCACTCCCGAAGCCCTGACCGGAGTGGATAAGGCCACCGCCGCAGGGGAAAAGACAAGGACTGCCTATATCGATCATCCCGTGGGAGGAGTGATCCTCTTTCAGGATAATATAGAGGATGCGGAGCAGTTTTCCCTTATGACCTCCAATCTTCAGAAGTTTGCCAGGGAGACCGTGGGCCTGCCCCTTTTCCTCGGGGCGGATCCGTCTCTTAACATAGATGGGGAAACTCCCGAAGGGATCAACGTCATATTCGGACCCAGCGCTGATATAGAGGATAAAGATTATAATGCCACGGCTGATCATGTGGCGGGAGAGCTGGATAAGCTTCATGAAGCCGGCTGCCTGGGAGTGGTGGGTCATTTCCCCGGTTATGCATCCATCACTGAGGAAGAGACTTTGACCACTTCAAAAGACTGGGGCGAGCTTATGGAAAGTGATCTTATACCTTTTTCAAGGGCTATCGATGAGAACCTCAAGCTTTTGACCATCTCGAATATCAGGGTGCCGGAGGTGACGGGAGATGAGATCCCTGCTTCCATGTCCGGTATCATCATCACCCAGAAGCTCCGTCTGGACATGGGTTATGATTCGGTGATCATCACGGAGCCCATGAATGAACAGAGTCTGGGGGAGGCATATTCTCCTACGGAGGGCGCCTTGAACGCCATAAAGGCAGGAGCGGATGTGGTGCTCATGCCCCAGGATCTGGACGGATGTTATCAGGCTTTGCTGGATGCGGTCTCGAAGGGAGAAATATCAAAGGAACGTATAGATGAAAGTGCTCTGCGCATTATCAGGGCAAAGCTGTACCTTGAGCAGCTTCGGGACAGCCTGGCGGATGAAGGATCGGAAGTATCAAGTGAATTGTGAAAAAGATTCTGAGCTACCCTGTTGTCATCCTGAGCTACCCTGTTGTCATCCTGAGCTACCCTGTTGTCATCCTGAGCGCAGCGAAGGATCTATTAGTAAAGTAAACCTATGAAAGACGATGAAACACGACGCGAGGAATACAGGAAACGTCACAAAAAAGTATTCCTCATGAGGATCGGCCTGCTTGCGGCCTTTATCATAATAATAATTTTTCTTATATTTAAAAAAAGCAATACCTATCCGGGGGCTGAGCTGGACATGACCTCATATCTGAAAGTGAATTATCAGGGATATGACGGAGTGGCGACGGCAAGGCTGGATTTTGACAGGATGGCCTTTGAAACACAGGTGGACAGCGTGAAAACAGATTACTTTTCATCTGTCTGGCCCCTGAAAAAGAAGGCCTCGGCAGAGGACTTCGACGCATTTAAGGACAGTGTCAGTCTGAATCTGAGCAAGGATAAGGATCTAAAAAACGGTGATGAGATCACGATAACTGTGGATTACGACAGACAGAGGGCGCAGGACCTCAGGCTTTCCATGAAATATGAGCAGATCCCCTTTACGGTAGAGGATCTGGCGGAGGGAATAAAGATAGATTCAAAGGCTGTTTTCTCCGACCTGACCATCAGCGTAAACGGTATCTCACCCCAGATATCCCTGGAACTGATCAATGACTCAGGGACGGAACCTGTCACCGGTTTTTCTTATGAGGCAACGCCTCAAAAGGATTTTTACGAAAGAGGAGATATCATTACCATAAAGGCGGTATATGATGAGGCTGCCCTGACGGCCGCCCATTATTATATCCCTGAGGGTGACGATGAGATGAAATATGTGATCCCCGGAGATGTGAGCTACGTTCAGTATGCTGACGATCTTGATGAGGCCACCATCGAGCGGGCCATTGAGCTGTCTAAAAAGTGTCTTCTTGAGTCAAATGCAAATGAGTACGGCCTCAGGATCTTTACCGACGCCCACCTGCCTTATGCATGGGAGGGCACGGGAGATTACACCTTTGAATGGTCGGACGCCAGACTGCTTTCGGGGTATGTGGAGACGCTTAAGGATGAATCCCTGGGGCTGACATCGAAGCCCTACAATTATCTGGAACTGGCCTATGAGGTGCATATATCCCAGGCAAACGGAGTGGGGACCGATGCCGAAGCCGTGGTCTGCTTTGACAGCATGACCGTGGACGATAACGGTGTGGTGGACCTGAATGAAGACAGCGTTCAGGTGTTTGCGGCTTCTTATTCCGACACTGATATTAAGAGGACCATAAGGGGCTGGTTCGGAGATGAATACTCTGTAAATCGTGTGGATGTCTATAAATGGACATCCATGGAGGAATAATGGGTAAAGAAGGAGGTATGTTATGCTTAGAATCGGTATGTTGACAAGCGGCGGAGACTGTCAGGCTTTGAACGCTGCCATGAGAGGGGTGGTAAAGACTCTGTTCACCAGTGATACGGATGTGGAGATCTACGGTTTCCTGGAGGGATATAAGGGTCTTATCTACAGCAATTTCAAGATGCTCACGGGCGCGGATTTTTCCGGCATCCTCACAAAGGGCGGGACCATCCTGGGCAGCTCCAGGACTCCGTTTAAAACCATAAAGGATCCTGATGAGAACGGCGTGGATAAAGTGGAGGCCATGAAGCAGAACTATTACAAGCTGAAGCTTGACTGCCTGGTGATCCTGGGCGGTAACGGTACCCACAAGACTGCTAATCTTCTCCGCACCGAGGGACTGAACGTGGTGACCCTGCCCAAGACCATAGACAACGATCTGTGGGGCACGGATATGACCTTTGGCTTCCAGAGCGCGGTGGATGTGGCCACTGCCGCAATAGACTGCATACATACCACGGCTGCTTCCCATGGCAGGATCTTTATCGTGGAGGTCATGGGACACAAGGTGGGCTATCTGACCCTGAACGCAGGCATGGCAGGCGGAGCCGATATTATCCTGATCCCCGAGATCCCCTATGATATCGACCAGGTATGCAAGGCCATCGAAAGGCGCCATAAAAACGGAGCCGGCTTTACCATAATCGCCATTGCCGAGGGCGCCATCTCAAAGGAGGATGCGGCGCTTTCCAAGAAGGATTACAAGAAAAAGCTGGAGAAGAGTCCCTTCCCTTCGGTTTCATATGAACTGGCTGATCAGATCATCAAAAAGACAGGTTATGATGTGAGGGTGACCGTCCCCGGACATACCCAGAGAGGCGGTTCTCCCTGCCCTTACGACAGAGTCTTCGCTTCGAGGCTTGGAGCAGAGGCAGGCAGGCTGATCCTGAACGGCGAGTATGGATTCATGGTAGGATACAGGAACAGGGAGATCGTAAAGGTTCCCCTGGAGGATGTGGCCGGAAAGCTGAAAATGCTCGAAAAGGATGCATTGATCATACAGGAGGCCAAACTGATAGGAATCAGCTTTGGTGATTAAAGATGGCGTATCAGACATTATACAGAAAATTCCGTCCTCAGACCTTTGACGAGGTAAAGGGACAGGATGTGATCGTTACGGTTTTAAAGAACCAGATCAAAAACAATCGAATATCCCATGCATATCTTTTTACCGGGACCAGAGGTACGGGAAAGACATCCATAGCGAAGCTTTTTGCCAGGGCGCTGAACTGCGAGAATCCTCGGGACGGAAGCCCCTGTAACGAGTGTGCTTCCTGCAAGGCCATACTGGCAGGCTCTTCCCTCAATGTGATCGAGATGGACGCCGCTTCGAACAACGGCGTGGATGACGTGCGCCGTATCATAGAGGAGATCGCCTATTCACCGGCCAGCGGTAAATACTATGTCTATATAGTGGACGAGGTTCATATGTTTTCAAAAAATGCGTTTAACGCTCTTTTGAAGACCCTGGAGGAACCGCCGTCTTACGTTATCTTTATCCTGGCCACCACTGAGATAGAGCAGATACCTATCACCGTTCTTTCCCGCTGTCAGCGATATGACTTCAGGCGTATTGATATCGCCACCATGGCTGACAGGATGCGGGCCATCACGGATGCGGAAGGGATCAGGATAGAGGACAGGGCATTGACCTATATAGCCACCTGCGGTGAGGGCTCCATGAGGGATTCCCTTTCCCTCCTCGACCGCTGCGTCACCTTTTACGAGGGCCAGGAGATCACCTACGACAGCGCCCTTGAGGTGCTGGGATCCGTGGATACAGCAGTCTATGCAGCTTTGCTTGAGCATATAATAAACGAGGACGTGACTGGTGCCATCAATCTGCTGCAGGAAGCGGTGATGAGGGGATGCGAGCTGACATATTTCGTTTCCGATTTTGTCATGTATCTCCGCAATCTCATGCTGGTCCAGGTCAGTGATGATATCGAGAATACCGTCAATCTGTCCTCTGACAATATCGCGATCTTAAAGGAGGTATCCGAAAGGGTCAGCCGGGAGACCGTGATGCGTTATATCCGGGTCTTCAGCGAGCTGTCCAGGGATATGAATTATACGCCCCAGAAAAGGGTGCTGGCGGAGATGGCCATAGTCAGGGTCTGCACTCCGGATATGGAGGACCTGGATCTGGGTTCGGTCGATGAGCGTATCTCCAATCTTGAGGAAAAGCTTAAAAATACGGTTAAAGCCGCTCCCACTGTGGTGTACAGAGAGGTGAGCCCGGCTGCGGCAGCTGCCGTATCTTCACAACCGGCGGCACCTGCAGTTAAAAGACCCCTGTCGGCTGCCCTTCCCGAAGAGATACAGGCCGTTGTCAAAAACTGGAAAAGCATAATGAACCATATCAAAGAGAATGATATGCTTCTGTATACCCAGCTCAGGAAAGCCCGGGTATCGGCGGAAGGCGCGGTTCTGCTGATCATTTTTGAAAGTGAGATACCTTACAACATCGCATGCAGCAATACCAGCAGGGAGAGCCTTGGTGAGGCGCTTGAAAAGACCCTGGGCAGCGTGGTGACTTTTGAGATAAAGTATATTAAGCCGGAAACGGCTGCTGATGACGGGGGTTATGAAGATATCCTGAAGTCGATCAATTTTGAAATAGAGGAGGCATGATAAAATGGCAAGAAGAGGCGGATTTGCCCCGGGCATGGGAATGCCCGGAAACATGAACAATCTGATGAAGCAGGCTCAGCGCATGCAGCGTCAGATGGAGGAGAATCAGAAGGAGCTGGAGGAGAAGGAGTTTACCGCAGCTTCCGGCGGCGGTGCCGTGGAGGTGACTGTTACCGGTAAAAGAGAAGTGGTTAAGGTAAAGCTGTCGGAGGAGGCAGTGGATCCTGATGATATAGAGACCCTTGAGGATATGATCGTGGCGGCGGTCAATGAGGCTCTCCGTCAGGTGGATGAGGCAAACACCGAGGCTATGGGTAAACTGGCCGGAGGCTTGGGCGGATTGGGAAATCTGAGCGGTCTGGGATTATAAGGTATGGATCTGTACAGCGGATATATCAATAAACTGATCGAGGAACTGTCGGCTCTGCCCGGGATAGGCTCAAAGAGTGCCCAGCGGCTGGCGTTTTATCTCATAAACCAGCCTGTGGAGAACGTGCAGCGCCTCACGGACACCATCAACCAGGCCCGCAGCACGGTCCGTTACTGCAGTGAGTGCTATACTCTCACAGATCAGGAGAAATGTCCTATCTGTTCAAATACAGCCAGGAACCATCAGACCATCATGGTGGTGGAGAATCCCCGGGACCTGGCCGCCTACGAAAAGACGGGCAAATATGACGGGGTATATCATGTGCTGCACGGAGCTATCTCCCCCATGCTGGGGATAGGTCCGCAGGATATCAAGCTCAAGGAGCTGATCCACCGGCTGGAGGGTGATGTGAAGGAAGTGATTATCGCCACCAACTCGAGTCTGGAGGGCGAGACCACAGCCATGTATATCAGTAAGCTGATAAAGCCTGCCGGGATCAGGGTGAGCCGCATCGCCAGCGGGGTTCCCGTGGGCGGTGATCTGGAGAATATCGATGAGATGACCTTGTTCAGGGCTCTCGAGGGAAGAGTCGAGCTGTGATCAGCCAGCGAAGGCAGGCTTTAGGTTCCGCTTCAGTATGTTTCCGATCAATGCTCGCTACCGCTCCCGCTCGTGAAATTCCGGCGGCCTCCCATTGTAGTGTATTATTGTGACATGGCTGTGCCTGGGAACCCTCCGCTGGAACGGCAGCGGATACTAAACTCATCCTGCGCTCTGCTTGGATTCGTTAAGTACCGGCCTATTTCAATACGCTCACATTTGATCGGAAAACATACTTTCGCTGGTTAAATAATAAAAAGTGCAGTTTTCTTATTTTCATGTGTGAGTGTTAAAGAAAGAATTACCTGATGATTATAAAAAAGGTTAGATGATATGGCTTGATATGAGACATATGATGTTAAAATACCTGCCAGTGAAGGCAGGCTTTGCGATCAAGAGTGAGCGTCTAAAAATAGGCCGGTACTTAGCGAAAAAGAACGAAGTGAAGTTTGAGCTTAGTACCGCTGCCGTTCCGGCGGAGGGTTCCCTTTAGGGAGGCCGCCGGAATTTTGCCGGCGAGAGCCGGTAGCTCACGATGATCGGAAAGATGCCGAAGCGGATCCTGATAACATACATTACATGAAGAAAAGGAGGATGAGATGTCAGTAACTGAGTTTGAATATGGAAAATTAAGCGATGGCACGGTTGTTAAAGGCTTTACCATGAAGAACAAGAACGGCCTGAGTGCCACCGTGATCGAGCGCGGAGCGACCCTGGTCTCTCTCATGGCACCCGATAAAAACGGCAAATTTGCCGATGTGGTGCTGGGACTTAAGGATGCACAGGCTTACGAGACCAATAATTTCTGCCTGGGAGCCACCGTCGGCAGAAACGCAAACCGCATAGCAGGCGCGTGCTTTGATATAGACGGGACACATTATGAACTGATAAAGAATGACGGAGAGAATAACCTGCATACCCATCCGGAATACGGATATCACCGCAGGAACTGGGAAGGCAAGGCGGAGGAGACGTCAAATTCAGTGATCTTCTTCCTGGAGGATGATGGAAAACTGACCGGAATGCCCGGAGTCTTTAACATAACCGTTACCTACAGGCTTACGGATGAGGATGAACTGCTGATCGCATATCAGGGCGTGGGTGATACAAAGACCATAGCCAACTGCACCAACCACAGCTATTTCAATCTGGCGGGCCACGATGCAGGCAGCGTTTATGATCATGAGATAAAGATCAACGCTTCCCGTTTCAGCAGTGACAGAGAGGGTGCCATTCCCACAGGCGAGTGGACGAGTGTGGAAGGAACGCCCATGGATCTGAGGAAAAGTACCCGGATAGGCGAGCACATAGATGATGATTATGAACAGCTTACACTGGTGAAAGGCTATGATCATAATTATTGCATAGACGATGCGGATCACACCATGAAAGAGATCGCCGTAGTCACAGAGCCCAAGAGCGGCCGTGTGATGACTGTGCTCACTGATCTTCCCGGCGTGCAGTTTTATACCGCAAACTGGCTGGAGGAAAGCAGAGGCAAGGATGGAGTGGTTTACCATCCCAGGGATTCCTTCTGCCTGGAGACCCAGTATTTCCCTAACAGTATAAATCAGGAAGGCTTTGAACGCCCTGTGGTCGACGCAGGACAGGAGTATAAAACCTCCACCGTGTATAAGTTTTCTGTTTTAAAGTAAGTATAACTATAGTATAATTATTAAGTTGTTTTCATTTTTTCAGGAGGAGATTTAAAATGAATGTATTAGTAATCAATTGCGGAAGTTCATCCCTT
This sequence comes from Lachnospiraceae bacterium, assembly GCA_016288495.1. GTDB lineage: Bacteria > Bacillota > Clostridia > Lachnospirales > Lachnospiraceae > UBA1753. Next base: position 2,275 of record JAEEZH010000065.1, on the reverse strand, counting down.
AAGTATCAGCTGATCGACAGCGCCAGTGAGAAGGTGCTGGCCAAGGGACTTTGCGAGAGGATAGGAATAGACGGAAGCTGTATCACACACTCTCCCGAGGGTGGGGAAAAGACTACCACCGAGAGCCCCATGCCTACGCATACAGAGGCAGTTAAGCTGGTGATAGAGAAGCTGACCGACCCCAAGGTGGGTGTGATCGCATCTCTTTCCGAGATCGGTGCGGTAGGACACAGAGTGGTTCACGGCGGTGAGAAATTCGCAGAGGCCGTAGTGATAAACGATGATGTGATAAAGGCTATAGAGGAGTGCAACGACCTGGCACCCCTTCATAATCCCGCAAACCTCATCGGTATCCATTCCTGCCAGGAACTGATGCCCGGTGTGCCCATGGTAGCGGTGTTTGATACCGCCTTTCATCAGACCATGCCCAAGAAGGCATATCTCTACGGATTACCCTATGAGTATTATGAGAAGTATAAGGTCCGCCGTTACGGCTTCCATGGTACCAGCCATGACTATGTGAGCAAAAGAGCAGCCGAGATCCTGGGAAAGAACCGTGATGATCTCAGGATCATAGTATGCCACCTGGGCAACGGCGCATCCATTTCGGCAGTAGGCCACGGAAAATGTGTGGATACATCCATGGGTCTTACAGCCCTTGAGGGCCTGATCATGGGTACCAGATCGGGAGACCTGGATCCCGCCATCGTCAGCTTTATTGCTGAAAAAGAGGGACTGGATGCAGCAGGTGTGGTAAATGTGCTGAACAAAAAATCAGGCGTGCTTGGACTCTCAGGCGGAATATCATCCGATTTCAGGGATGTGGGAGCGGCTGCTGATTCCGGAAATGAGGTGGCAGCGACCGCCCTTGATGCATATGCATACAGAGTGGCAAAATATATCGGCTCATATACCGCAGGCATGAACGGTGTGGATGTTATAGCCTTTACCGCAGGCGTAGGCGAGAATGATAAAGCCATGAGGGCAAAGATCTCATCTTATCTGGGATATCTGGGTACCGAGATCGACGATGCAAAGAACGATGTGAGGGGTGAAGAGACCGTTATTTCCAAGGATGGATCTAAGGTGACCCTCATGCTGGTACCTACCAATGAGGAGCTTGCCATCGCCCGTGAGACCGTAAGGCTGGCATAAGCCGCTGACAGGTGAAGCGTGAGCAGCCTCAGGATATGATACAGGATCAAGGAACAAAGAAACAGATAGCATTAAGAAAAAGGATTGTCTATGAAAGTACTCGTAACCGGCGGAACCGGCATGGTCGGCTCCCACTTCATGAACAGCTATAAACAGGACGGTGCCGATGTCATCGGTATCGCCAGGAACAGCGCCAGCTCGCGTATGGCTGCTATCCAGGATCCATCCATAGTCAGATGCGATATCCTGGAGAGAGACCGCCTGATGCAGATATTCATGGAACACCGCCCCGAGGTGGTGATCCATATGGCGGCACAGGCTTTTAACGGGGATTCCTGGAACAGTGAGTATGTGACCCATGCCACAAATTATCAGGGAACTCTCAATGTGCTCTACTGCGCAAAGGCGCTTAAGGAAGACGGAGTGGATGTGAAGGTGCTCCTGGCCTGTTCTTCTGCGGAATATGGAAATATCACCCCTGAGGACTGCCCTCTTAAGGAAGAGCGGCTGCTGACTCCCTGGACTCCCTATGGAGTATCCAAGGCGGGTGTGGAAATGCTGGGCAGACAGTATTGCCTCAATTTTGATATGAAGATATTCCTGCCCAGAATGTTCATCCATGTGGGAACGGGACATCCCCCGGCAACTGCCATTCAGAACTTTGCCAGACAGCTGGCCCTTATCAAAAAAGGCCTGCTGCCGCCCGAGATCCATGTAGGAAATCTGGAAAGCGCCCGGGATTTTATAGATGTGCGTGACGGAGTTCGGGCCATGAGGCTTCTTCTGGATAAGGGAACCCCCGGTGAGAGCGTGAATATCTGTAATAACAAAGCCTACAAGATTCAGGAGATCCTGGATATGCTGGTGGATATCTCAGGCACACACGCCGAGGTGATCTCTGATCCCAAGCTATTCAGGGTGGCTGATGAGCCCCTGCTTCTTGGCGACAATTCAAAGATCGCAGCTCTGGGTTATGAGAGACAGTACACCATGCGCCAGACCCTCGAGGACGTTTTTGAAGACTGGATGGGCAGATGCTGATACTCTTATTGCAAAGAGTGCTGCGCTGCTGTACAATAGATGACGTAGCTTTATTTTTTACATAAGGAGGTATTATTAT
>JAEEZH010000064.1 GCA_016288495.1 Lachnospiraceae bacterium | reverse complement strand
GCCGGTAAACCTCCATCGCCTCAAGTATCTGCGTCGGAGGATTATACTTCGGAGCCAGATCATGCATCACCAGAAAAACCCTGCAGGGCAGGTTGAGCGCGATCTTTTCGGCCAGCTTATAGTGATAGGGCAGGGCGGGAAACAGATCCGCTCCGCCGTGGAAAAAGATCACCGAAGGCAGTTCTTCGGGCGCAGGATAGGGCTTATACTCCAGCACTGTGATCTTACCGTTCTTTGAATGTGCCGATGAAAGCTGAATGGTTTTAATATCCAGTCCTTCCTTAGGCTTTTGTTTTTTCACCAGAGGTCCGTATAACAGCTGAAGCATCTTCACCTGGAAGCGTGTCTTGAAAACAGGAAGCTTCACCAGAGCTTCAAATTCGGAATTGATGGCATATTTCCCTTCAACAACCTTCTGTTCTTCGGCAACGGCAAGTCTCACGCTAAGTTCGGTCTTATCAGGGAAGATAAAAAGCCTTATATCCTCGGAAAGATTGGCCAGGATCGAGTGGCTGATCTCCTGCCACTGCTCATCCTCCTCCTCGACAGTCCGGTCAAAGGCTTCCAGATCATATGACTGCAAGGTCCAGACAAAGGCATCGCTCTCCGTATCAAATCCCATTTCCTTAAGGTCATCCACCGATGCCCTGCGCACTCCGATCTCCTGTGCCGCAGCATCATTTTGTTCCAGCACCTTATATCCGTTCTCATAAAGCATCCGGAGCTTACCTGTAACTCCCTTTGCCTTATCATAGGCGGTATCGGGATTTCCTTCGGATGAAACCGAATTTGTTACCAGCCGGAGGATCACACTGTTATCATCCTTTTCGATGCTTAGTTCATCCGGCCGGCCGTCTCTTAACAGACGTATGATCTCGATCGTCTCTTCGGCTGCCAGACTAAGGTGTCTTTCATCCCTTGCGGCAAGTCCGTTATTTCCGGCGTACTCCGCGGCAGCCTTCATAACCGAGCTTTTAACTTCCTCTGCGGGCTGTTCCCAGTCAAGCTCCATTTTGCAAATGTCCATTTCCCCATCCTTTCAAGGTATTCTTAATTTAACATTTTCAATTATACATCATATTTCATTTTTAAGCCATACTCCCTGATTCAAGTCATTTTCCCTGCCTAAATATAAAAAAGGGCGGCATTTACTTCACCGCCCCATCGATCATATAACTCACAGTTTAGTCCTGTCGCCGCCGTACCTTTCATATACGGATGCTATTTTTTCATATGCTGCATCTCTTTCTTCCATGCTTGTTAAGATAACCCTGTCATGATATGGACTACAGCTGAGCATTACCTCCATTCCGTAATTCATTTTAATGCTTTTGGGTCTGTTGTATGCTCTCTTTTTCATACGGCTGATCTTACGGATCTCATAGGTTTTTGCATTTGTAAAATTGATGATCCTGTCTTCCTTGATGTAAATCCGCGGCACGATCCTAAGAGCGGAATGGTTTCCCTTATCCATAGGTTCGGCATGTGACAGCATCCACTGGGCATCCTCATCGGACATACAGCCAAGTGACCGGAGCATTTTATTCCACCTGCCCGTCCTTAACACTGCACTTATGATCCCATACAAAATAAGCAGCACTGCTGCAGCCGACAATATCTGCATGAGATGCAGTTCCGCTTCGTCAGCCGGAGCAGCTGTCCTCGCAAAGGTGGCAAAGAATGACAAACCGATAAATATATTCAATCCGGCTATCATCATGGTTTCTCTCTGGTACAGTTGTTTTATTTTGATATACATGGTTTTCATTTCACCTTTCTAAGATTCTTCCTGTTGCTTCGCAACCCCTCGTCGGGGCGGCATCACACCATTTCATGGTGTGATATGCGTCGCTCCGCTCAGAATGACACAGGGAGCACTCAGAATGACACAGGAAAGCATCCTGAATGACATTGGGGAGCATTCTGAATGACACAGGAAAGCATCCTGAATGTCACGGAACAATGATTCATTTTGGAGATATAACCCTGCGAAAATCCCCCGGCAGCGGACTTTCGATCGCTGTCCCGTCCGACAGCACTACCCTTTTGGCATGGAGAAGCTGTCTGTCTGTTCCGTACACCCGCTTCATTTCACGGTTAAGAAACGGATCTCCGTATTTGGGATCCCCTGCGATGGGATGTCCCAGATAGGATAGCTGGGCTCTGATCTGATGGGACTTTCCGGTGATGAGCTTCGCCCTTACCAGCGAAAGATCTCCGACCCCCGTATGAAGTACTTCAAGGCATTCATATCCGGTGGCTATGGGGACGGATGATGACGACAGCGGTCTGTCAGTGATCCTCACCTGATTGGCTGCTTTGTCCTTTGTCAGAAAATTTTCAACGGTACCGTTTATATCAAAACAGCCTTTGACGATGCAGACATAATATTTTTCCGCGCTCCTCTCTTTGAGTTCTTCGCTTAAATTCCTGGCGCCTCTGAGAGTCTTGGAGCAAAGCACGATGCCGCTGGTGTTACGGTCGAGCCGGTTGCACACGGAGGGTTTGAACACTGTCAGTGACCCGGGGCTCACGTCCTTTCTTCCCAGCAGGAAGGCTATCAGTTTTTCGTTGAGGGAAATACCGCCCGGTTCATCACTTTGGGACAGGACCCCCGCCGGTTTATCCAAGGCTATTATATCATCATTTTCAAATAAAACACTAACATCCGATACATCAACGTCCGCAGATCCGGATCCGGCAGGATCATCCCCGCCGGTCTCAGAATCAAATGAAAATTTAGCTATGGTCTCATCGGAAAAATAAACCCGGATCATATCATCCGCATTCAGTTTTTCCCCTCCCTTTGCTTTTTTGCCGTTAAGTATTATATTCTTTTTCCGAAGCTGTGCATACAGAAGCGAAGAAGGAGCCCCTGGCAAAACCCGGTTCAGATATCTGATCAGCGTCATTCCCGCCGCCGTATTGTCCACACTGTACTCTTTCATGTTTTTTATTCCCGTTAAGATCAACCTGTGATCCGTCTTTTTGACCATTTTGTAATTATATTCCATTTTACGGCATAAAAACAAGGCCGGATCACACATCCGGCCCCAAAATACGGACTGCCTCATTCCTGGCCTTTCAGCGCCGTGGCCATTTCTATGTTTTTTACATCCGAGGAAAGTATATGATTGACCATCACCGACAAAAGAAGGGTCCCTGCAAAGGTGAGCACATAGGATCCGGGGTATACCACGATACAATAATCCATGCCCTCCGGCATATCCGAAAACATGACTCCCAGGATACCGAATCCGGCGAAATACCCAAAAAATGTCCCCGCAAATGTGACCCAGACATTCTGCTGTTGAAGGATACCGCGTATTGTTTTGGTACCAAATCCCAGCACTTTGAGTGTGGCGATCTCCCTTCTTTTTTCAAGCAAAGACAACACGCCGAGATTATAAAGGACCACCACCGCCAGGACCACTGCAGCGGTGATTAGGATCGCCGCCATGGAATACATCATTTCCATCATCTCGTCCATGGACGCCATCATCTCATCCATGCTCTGCACATCGGTTATGTCTTTTTCATCCTTAAGATCACTGTCCACGCTCATGTTCGTGAGTATCTCGGTAGGGCGGAACTTGCAATCCATGGCCTCGAAGGCCTCCCTGTACATAGTGATCCCCTGGGCCGACGGATTTCTGTATATCCGACCCACTCTCACACGGTATCTGTCATCCTCACCCTGGAGATTCCAGGTGATAAAATCCCCTTCCTTTACACCCAGCATCTGAGCCATACGGTAAGATAAGGCGGTCTCATTTTTCGAAAGGACGATATGCCGCCTTTTTTCGTCCTGGAAATGCATCAGGTTTCCCTCATCCAGTACCGTCAGGGTCCCTGTCTTGACCGCGCTTTCGGAGGCAAGGACTATAGATGAATTCTGTATCATCTGACCCGCATATTTTTTTGCATAATCACGGGTCACGCCATAAGGCACATCCTCTTCCATAAGGATCTTTGTTCCGGCTGTATTTATCTCACCATACATCCATCCCGTGATAAAAGTCAGGCTGTCCATACAGCCAAGGGCGGAAAATATCAGCATGGCGCAGCCCGCAGCACCTGCCGCTCCCATGAGGGAACGCAGTCTGTTTCTCGCTATATCCCGCAGATTCCAGCGCACCGAAAAATCCAGCTTATCCCACAGGGGACTCTTTTCCAGAAAGGATCTTCCGGTCACCTTTGGGGAAGCGGGGCGCAGGGCCTGGGCCGGTATCAGGGAGCACTCCCTGCGACAGGCATACCAGGTGATCAGAGTGGTGACCGCCACCTCAAGGACTATCATGACAAAGGACAAAAAAGAAAAACCTCTTTCCATATACGGCAGTATATAGGTTTCCGTGAACATGCCGATTATATAGTCAGGCAGGGTCCTGTATCCTGCGGCCGCTCCCAGGATGCTTCCCGCCAGGGACAGGACAAAGCCATAGGAAAGATAATGGATCATGATCCGCCTTGTGGAAAACCCAAGAGCCTTCAGGGTACCGATCTGCACTCTCTGCCGGGAAAGAAGCCTTGACATGGTGGTGATTATCCCCAGCAGGGATATCAGTACAAATACTATGGGAAAGGCAAAGGACATGGATCTGTGCTGCTGCAGTTCGGACGAAAAAGTAGAGTAGGACAGAAGCTCTGATTTATCCGTCACTACCAGCTGGTCATCGTCAAGGGTCTTTTTTATCCGCTCTCCGATACGTCTCGAAAGGATTTTTTCCTCGTCGGTCATATCTCCCAGATTGTCTATATCGTCGGCATCTATCACCGCCGTGTTAAACTCCGGATCCGAAAGAGGATATTCCGAGATATCAAGGACCGCCACCCCGTACCTTCCGTAGGCGGGCATCATGGCGGCCATGTTCTCCACGTAATACACATATTCAGGATGATAAAACAGTCCTTCTATCTGTTCCGTGAACTCTTTGTTTTCCAATTTTATGGTTATGGTATCTCCGGTCTTCAGGCCTCTTTTCTTTGCAAACGTCCTGTCGAGCCAGACACCCATGCAGCCGGAAGAATAGGCATTCCCCTCGCAGATCTTTATCCTTGAGATCTCATTATCTTCAACAAACAAAAGGGTCAGATCGGGATCATCACCCAGTTCCTCTGATCTAAGACGGGCCTTTCCCTTTGCCTCCAGACGCCTTGATACATTTTTTATACCATTTACCGTCTTTATATCCGCCACATCGTCGGAAGAGAAGCTTCTGCCGCGGACCCAGATATCTCCCAGATCACATTCCTGATAGTACCTTTCCTCACAGGCCTTGAGACCGGTCACCTCAGAATTTATCCCAACAAAAACAAAGATGCCCAGAAATGACATCAGAAACACGGAAAGGAACTGTATCTTGTTTTCCCAAAGATCCCTAAGGAGTTTTCTTGTCATCATGGCTTTTCAAAATGATCAGTAATTTATCACGTCTGCGGATTCAGGGTTTTCATTCTTCACCGTGGAAACCACCATTCCGTTTTTCACTCTGATAACGGTATCTGCGATCCTGGCAAAGGATGCATTGTGAGTGACCATGACCACGGTTCTTCCCTCCTGCCTGCACACACGCAAAAGGAGGCGCAGGACCTCGCGCCCGGTGTCCGTATCAAGTGCTCCCGTCGGCTCATCGCAAAGGAGGAGCTTTGGTTTTTTAGCAATGGCTCTGGCTATGGATACACGCTGCTGTTCACCTCCGGACATCTGTGACGGGAACTGATGGGCATGATCCGACAGGCCCACCATATCAAGACAGTGCATAGGGTCTTCACAGTCATCTTTCACGTCGCGCATCAAAGCCACATTTTCGTACGCCGTCAGAGTGGGTATCAGATTATAAAACTGGAAGACCACCCCCACACTGAGGGCCCTGAAACGGGTCAGTTCATCATCATTGTAAAGTGCGATATCTTCGCCCTCAAACAAAAGCTCTCCCCCCGTAGGGGAATCCATTCCTCCTATCAGGTTTAAAAGGGTGCTCTTTCCCGCGCCGGAGGGTCCGAGTATCACCACCATCTCACCCGCCTCTATATCCAGATCGACCCCTTTAAGTGCGTAAAACTCATGTTCCCCTGCATTGTATCTTTTTTCTATGTTGCGAAGGCTCATTAAAACGGACATTAGCCCTCCTCCCCGGCTTTTGCCCTTTTTCCGATCATGCTGTCGGTCACGGCATCCGTGATAAGCTGCTCTCCGCTTTCAATCCCGGCAGTACATTCCACATGATCCGCACTGACTATGCCCGGTTCAAAATATCTTTTTTCTATCCTGCCGTTTTTCAGCAGATAACAGTAGCTGCCTCCGTCATCCGTATAACAGGCATTCGCAGGCAGGAGCACCGCATCATATGCGCGCTGTGTATAAATGGTGACATCCGCATCCACACCCAGGATCAGGTGACTGTCGGGTTCATCAACGGTCACCTCCACTTCTATCCTGCTCTTATCGGAGTCATCCGTCACGGCACGGGAACTGATATAAGTCACATATCCTTTATATGATCCGTCAGCCACTTCTACAACGGCCTCCTGTCCATACTCAATGCTGCCTATGTCGAAACGGGATATCTCCACCTTTGCCTTTATCTCGTCCGTGGACTCTATGGTAAAGAGCTCCGTCCCTTCCTGAACAAAGGCATCTTTTTTGATATTGCACTGTGTCACCACTCCGTCAAAATCGGCTTTGACTCCGCCTATCCCCCTTTCAAGCTCTCTTTGAGCCTCCTCTTCACTTTCCTTTGCGGCCTCGGCCTGTTTTTTAAGTGACTGCTTTTCCTCTTCATTCATAAAGGAAGCCTCATAAGCCTGCTTTCTTTCTATGGCCTCCTCCCACTGACGCTTTATATCCTCCATGGCATTTGCGTCATCGTTCAGCTTTGCGTTTTCTTCGGGAGAGAGCATGGTATTATACACGCCCGCTGCCTCCGTCTGCAGATCCAGCAGCTCATCGTTCAGATCGTTAAGGTCATTGGTAAGGTCCTTTTTCTTTTTCTTTACACGCTTTGGAACCTCTTCTTCCTGAGCTGTATAATTCGCGACTTTATCCAGGGTTTTGTCAAGCTCCTGTTTTTTATCAAGTATCTCCTCATTTTTCCGGGCTATTTTTTTGTTTATGCCGTCGATGGCACATTGTCTGTTCACATCCTCGGCGTATTGCTGCTCTGTGACCGCCTGTTCGTTTTCTCTCACGTTGGCATACAAAACGCCATACAAAACATCCTGATCCCTGGCTTCTTCGTAACGCTTAAGGTTCTCATCGGATTTTTGTATGGCGCCCATGCACGCCGCCTCGCTCTGTTCACGATTGATCGTAGCCTCACGGCTGGCATATTCAAGTTTTGAAAGATCATACATGAGAAGGGTATCACCTTCCTCCACCCTGTCTCCTTCCTTCAGGTCAAAGGTTTCCACAGGTGCGGACACAAGAGCGTAATATTTCCTGCTCTCCTGCCCGCAGATAGTCGCGCTCTCCTTTACGACACCGGTAATATCACCCTTTTCGGCAGCCACGACGGAACAGGTTTCCGGTCTGGAGAAAAAATACAGAGCAGCGCCTGCCGCGCACACAGCGCCCAATATGAGAAGCAATCTGTTATTTCTTTTCATTTGTCAGTTCTTCCCCTGTAAATGATTTTGTGCAGCGGCGGCTGCGCACCCCTTACAGTGTGCACAGCTTCCGCCGCAGCATGATTTTCCGTTCTTTTTATCCTTTATCAGCGTATTGATTATTCCGGCCACCATCAGGATAAGCAGCAAGGAAATAAGGATCGTTCCGATATTTGATCCAATCCACGTCAACATCTTTTATCTACCTCACCAGATTTTTTCAGGCTATGCTCGTCAGCTTATCGGCTTCCTTATAGCTCTTAAAGAACAACATATAAACGATCGCTGCCAGAGCCGCAATGGCAAACAATAAACCGATCAAGTTCACATTGCCTGTGAAAGCATTGCCGAACTGGGTTATCATAAAGGCTACCACATATGCGAAACCGCACTGATAACCTATTGCGAACCAGGTCCACTTTGCGTTGTTCATCTCACGCTTTATCGCACCGATAGCCGCAAAGCAGGGTGCGCAAAGAAGATTGAACACCAGGAAGGAATAACCGGTCACTCCCGTGAAAGCCATGGACAATGCCTTCCATGCAGTCATTTCCCCGCTTCCGTAGAGGATACCCATGGTGCCTACGATATTTTCCTTTGCAACCAGGCCTGTGAAGGAAGCCACCGCTGCCTGCCAGTTGCCCCAGCCAAGAGGAATAAATATCCATGCTACCACTCCGCCGATCCTGGCCAGGATGGAAAGCTCCAGTTCCTCTTCAGACAGCATCCTGAAGCCGTCTGCGGTAAATCCGAAAAAGCTTGTAAACCAGACCAGAATGGTGGAAAGCAGGATAATGGTTCCCGCCTTCTTTATGAAGGACCAGCCGCGCTCCCACATGGAGCGGAGCACATTTCCGAGAGTAGGCATATGATAAGCCGGAAGCTCCATTACGAAGGGAGCCGGTTCACCGGCAAACATCTTTGTCTTTTTAAGAATGATACCTGAGACCACTATTGCGGCCATACCTATGAAATACGCCGAGGTTGAAACCCAGGCGGAGCCTCCGAATATGGCACCTGCGATCATTGCAATAAAAGGCACCTTTGCACCACAGGGTATGAAAGTGGTAGTCATGATGGTCATCCGGCGGTCGCGCTCATTCTCGATGGTACGGCTGGCCATGATACCGGGCACGCCGCAGCCCACGCCGATGAGCATCGGGATAAAGGATTTGCCCGAAAGGCCGAATTTTCTGAATACGCGGTCCAGGACAAAAGCGATACGGGCCATATATCCGCAGGCTTCGAGGAAGGCGAGCATAAAGAAGAGTACCAGCATCTGGGGCACAAATCCAAGAACCGCGCCCACGCCCGCTACGATACCGTCAAGGATAAGTCCCTTGAGCCAATCCGCAGCACCGGCGGCATCAAGTGCCGATTCCACAATGGCAGGGATACCCGGGATCCAGGTTCCGTATTCTGCGGGATCGGGCTCATCACCGATCTCTTCCACTGTCTGCAGGGCTTCTTCATATTCCTCAAGACTGGCTGTCTCCTCGACGGTTTCAAGTGTTTCTTCATCTTCCACCGTATAAGTGAACTCACCGGCAGGAGCGCTTCCGTTCTCCTCCACATAGGCATCGTAGCCATCCACGACAGCCGCTGCATCCGCATATTCTTCTGCCAGATCGTTGTATCCGCCATCCATGCCGAAAAGATGGAAGCCGTCTCCGAACAATCCGTCGTTCGCCCAGTCGGTAGCGGGAGCGCCCACAGCCACCATTGCTATCCAATAAACCAGGAACATCACCAGGACAAAAATGGGAAGACCCAATATCCTGTTGGTCACAACCTTATCTATCTTGTCCGATATGGACAGTTCACCCACATTCTTCTTTTTATAACAGGACTTTATCACTTCCGCGATGTACACATACCTCTCATTGGTGATTATGCTTTCAGCATCATCATCAAGCTCTTTTTCCGCAGAGCAGATGTCCTTCTCAATATGCTCCATCTTGTCCGCAGGAATGTTCATCCTCTGAAGTACCTTGTCATCCCTCTCAAATATCTTGATGGCATACCATCTCTGCTGCTCCTCCGGCAGGTCGTGTACCACAGCCTCCTCTATGTGGGCGATGGCGTGTTCCACCGGGCCGGAGAAGGTATGGAGCGGAACGGTCTTTCCGTTTTTTGCCGCCTTTATCGCTTCCTCGGCAGCTTCCATGATGCCATCACCTTTAAGCGCGGATATATCCTTCACCTTGCATCCCAGCTGACGGGACAGCTCTTCGATCTTGATCTGATCTCCGTTCTTTTTGACGATATCCATCATGTTCACGGCTATGACCACCGGTATACCCAGTTCCACAAGCTGGGTGGTCAGATAAAGGTTCCTCTCCAGGTTGGTGCCGTCTATGATATTCAGGATCGCGTCAGGACGCTGGTTTATCAGATAATTTCTTGCCACCACTTCCTCAAGAGTGTAAGGCGATAAAGAATAGATACCCGGAAGATCCATTACGGTCACATCATCATGACCCTTTAATCTTCCTTCCTTCTTTTCAACGGTAACTCCGGGCCAGTTTCCCACAAACTGATTCGAACCGGTAAGAGCATTGAAAAGCGTGGTCTTGCCGCTGTTAGGATTTCCCGCAAGTGCGATACAGATACTCATTTCATTTCTTCCTTTCTTTTTTCATAATCCTCAGCTGAATAAAGCTTACTGAACTTCGATCATCTCGGCGTCAGCCTTGCGCAGCGACAGCTCGTAATTCCTCACGGTCACTTCTATGGGATCGCCGAGGGGAGCCACCTTGCGTACATAAACAGGGGTACTCTTTGTTATCCCCATATCCATGATCCTGCGCTTGACGGCGCCTTCGCCATGGAGTTTCACTACCGTAGCCGTTTCTCCAACCTTTACATCTCTCAGTGTTTTCACGATCATTTCCTCCTCAATTTAGCTTTATTAAACCTATACCATTATCTTTCTTGCAAGCTCTTCGCTGACGGCCACCCGGCTTTCCTTAACCTTTACGATCAGGTTTTCACCGAGCATGTTTACGATACTTATCTCGCCTCCCACATTGAAACCAAGATCCTCCAGATGCTTTTTCACTTCCGCATTACCGCCTATCTTTTTGATTACCTGAGGCTTACCACTCTCTGCATATATCAATGGCATCATCAATCTCCTCCTTGCATAAAAATAATTAGGATGTGCTAACCATAGATTAAAAAAAGGTGGTTAGAAATCTCTAACCATCGCCATTATAGTTAGCTTGCACTAATTTGTCAAGCATGTTTTAATTTTGAGGCCGTGTAAATTCGTTGTCGGAAAATGTAGTATAGAGTACTCCTGAATCTGAGATAAGTATCAGATGTGTTT
>JAEEZH010000063.1 GCA_016288495.1 Lachnospiraceae bacterium | reverse complement strand
GGTATAACATAGGCAAAGTACATCTGCATTGATGTAAGGGGATATACCGGCCTTTCCGAAAGATCGATAGGCGTCTCGTTCTCCTTCTCCTCAAAGAACTTCTCCAGCTCAAGCACTGAGGGGTGATCCATGAGCTCTGCCAGCGATATCTGTTTCTCCAGTTCCTCGACGATATCCGAAATGAGCATCGTGGAACCCATGGAATCCAGACCGATATCGTATAAATTGTCGTCCGTGGAAAACTCCATGGTGCCGATCTCCCTTGCCACCAGCTCCATCAGCTTCTTCTGCATATCGGTGACCGGCAGCTTGTTCTCCTTCTTCTTAAGCTCCGCCTTTTCCTTCTCTTCAAAGAACTTCTTCCTGGCCACCTTCTTTGACGAGGTCATGGGGAAGGGCTTCTCCCTGACTATGCACTGCGTGATCTGCGCATAAGCGGGGAGCTCTGAGTTATGCAGAGAGACCAGGCGGTCGATCTCGGCCTGTATGTCCGTGATCCCGTTAAGCTGGGCGTATTCATAATTCGGATAGATCTGGGCCACGATCCTGTCTCCCTCGCCGTAGGCCACGATGGTGGAGACCAGACGGTCCTCATCGAATTTATTCTCTATCATTTCGGGAGACACATTTTCTCCGTTGCTCAAAATGATAAGGTTCTTGATACGGCCGGAAAGCCAGAGGAAATCATCCTCATCCAGATATCCCAGATCTCCGGTACGCAGGAATCCGTCCTCGGTGATGGTCTCCTTTGTCATCTCGGGATCGTTGTAATATCCCATCATGACCGAGGGGCTCTTTATCTGGATCTCGCCGTCCACTATCCTGACGATGGCGCCTGTGACGGGGCGTCCCACCGACTCAACCTTATCCTTCCTGGAATAATCGGGAACGGATATCTTCGGTGCGCACTCGGACATTCCGTAGCCCTGCGCCGCGGTGATCCCCAGGTCAAAGAGCTGGCTTGAAAGAGCTCCCGACAGATATCCTCCGCCGCTTACCATCCTGTTCAGCCTGTTTCCCATCACCCTTGACCTGACGGCCGCGATATCCTCGTCGGGATACTGCTGTCTCAGCATGGCGACACGGTTGCAGAGCATCTTTGCCATCATGGGCACCACTCTCACTACGGTGGGCCTGAAGAGCTGCAGGTAGTAAAGCATCTTTGACAGGTCGTCGCACTGACAGAGGGTGGAGCCATAGCGGAGTACCAGCAGTACGTCCGAGCTTATGCAGAAAATATGATGTATGGGGAGCACGTTCATGCAGATCTCCGTCCGATCGTCGGTGCAGAACATGTTATCGATGAGATTGCCGTGGGAGAGCATGACCCCTTTACCCACCCCGGTGGTCCCGGAGGTAAAAATGATCATGGCGCACTCGCCGCTCTTTATCTTCCAGTCCGCCACAGTGTTTCTGTACACACGATGTATCATGGGAACGCTGCGGTAATTCTTCACGCTCTGGAGAGCCACGATCCTCCTGATGAAAGGGCATTTTTCCCGGATTATGTCCAGGTAGGATTTATACTCTATGTCAAAGAACAGGATGTCCGTGTCCGCTTTTGTTATGTTGTCGATAAGCGTCTGCTCATTGGCCTGAACGTCAAGCGGAATGGAAACGCCTCCGGCACAGGGTACGCCCATCAGCACTGTCAGGTATTCGTAGCTACATTTCCCCAAAAGAGCGGCATGTACCGGATGACCGTACTTTTCGCCCTGGGCCCGCATATAGCCGGCCACCGCCAGGGTATCCTGGGCAAAGGTCCCGTAACCCTTTTCAAAGATAGTGTCATCCTTTTCGAACCTGTAAAAAACCCGGTTCTCGAATTCATCATTTACCCGCAGGATCAGATCCTTCAGGGTTCTGGTGTTGCTGTAGGTGATCATATAGTACCTCCTGAAAAAACTCCAAACGCCTCCTCTTGACCATTAAGACAGTCTGTATAATTTTACCACTTCAAAAGGGATTTCACAACAAAAAAGAGAGGTGAAACATCACCTCTC
>JAEEZH010000062.1 GCA_016288495.1 Lachnospiraceae bacterium | reverse complement strand
GTTCCCAGTCTGGGAAACAGCGCAAAAACCTCCTGCTCCCCCAGACTGATGATCCCCAGGATCAGCCCTATGCCGGAAAAGATTATAGCCAGCAATCCCACCGCGCCGAAACGTATCCCCACATCCCCCGCATTTTTAAATGAAAGTCCCATCACCGCAAAAAAAGATACAAGACTTATAAATCCGAGTACCGTGGAAAGGATACCGTTTTCCGACTGTTTTTTACTGGTAAATTTGTAATTGCCGCCTTTTCCCAATTATTTTACCACTCCGTATTGCGCATAGTATTCATCTATGGCGCGTTTTCTTTCATCATCGATATAGACAGTACCGCAGCACTCCCTGTTATAAAGACGCTCCACCACATCCTCCATGGTGACGATGGCCCCTGTCGGTATGCCATAGGTTTCGGACACCTCATCCAGCGCGCTTTTATCCGGCTGCTTTCCTCTTTCCATACGGTTCAGGGAAACCATAAGTCCCTTCACTTCAACATCCGCCTGTCCCTTTATGATAGGAAAAGTCTCCTCTATGGATTTACCTGAAGTGGTAACATCCTCAACCATAATCACCCGGTCCCCGTCATTCAGGGCGCTTCCCAGAAGGATCCCGGAATCACCGTGGTCCTTGACTTCCTTGCGGTTAGAGCAGTATCTCACCTGTCTGTCAAAAAGCTCGCTGTATGCAATGGCAGTGATAACGCTAAGGGGTATGCCCTTGTATGCAGGTCCGAAAACCACATCGAAATCATCCCCGAAGGTATCATGTATGGCTCTGGCGTAAAACATTCCCAGACGCTTCAACTGGGAACCGGTCACATAGGCTCCCGCATTCATGAAAAAGGGGGATCTGCGTCCGCTCTTCAATGTGAAGTCACCGAATTTCAAAACCTTTGACTCCACCATAAATTCGATAAATTCTTCTTTATAACCGCTCATGTTTTCTCCTTTATATGATCTCCAGCAGTGACACCGCATAAAATTCCGACTCGCACCGGTTAAAGGCCTGAACCACCTGAGGATCGAACTGGGACCCGGATCCCTGGTTTATGATCTGGCAGGCCTGTTCATGGGTCTGTTTCTGTTTGTATGAACGCACCGAGACCAGGGCGTCATACACATCTCCCACGGCCAGTATCCTGGCCAGCTGCGGTATGGCCGTCCCTGCCAGCCTGTCGGGATAACCCATGCCGCACCACTGTTCATGATGCGATCTGGCCATCTGATATGCATAGGAAAGGAAATTGGAATTCGGGAGAAGGTGAGCATATTTCCTGATGGAATCGGCACCATAGACCGTATGCATCTTCATCCTCTCATATTCTTCCTGAGTGTATTTTCCCACCTTTGTGAGTATGTTGTCCGGCACACCGATCTTGCCCATATCATGCATCTGTGAGGCCATGAGGATGATCTCCAGTTCACCCCCCGGCACTCTGATAAACTTCATCTCCGACATGGTACGAAGGAGTATCTCCAGATATTTGCTCACGCGCTTTACATGGACGCCGGTGAAACCGTCTTTCTGGGCTATCAGATCCGAAACCATACCTATGACAAAATACTCAAGCCGCTGAACCTTTTCCTTTGTCTCGCTCACGTCAAGCTGAAGCTGTTCATTATAATCCTGCAGCTGATCGTTGAATTCCTGGAGAGACTCATTACGTCCCAGCAGCTTTCTCCTGTCCCTCAGGACCCCTACATGGAGCCCCACCTTTTTCTGAAGGATCTCTGCCACAAAGGGTTTTCTGACAAAATCCACGGCTCCCAGGGAAAAGGCTTCCAGCTCCGTCTCCACCTCATGGCTGACGGTGACAAAGATGACCGGGATATCCTTTGTCCGGTCATTGGCCCTCAGCATGGAACAGACTTCAAAACCGTTCATCTCAGGCATATCCAGGTCCAGCAGAATGATCGTCGGCAAAACCTTGGCGTTATCCAGATAATCAAACGCCTCTTTACCGCTGTGCATGATGATCACGCGGTATTCATCCTCCAGAGCAGCCCTGATTATGGCAAGCTCCGTATTACTGTCGTCAATGGCCATTACTGAATACATATCTTATCTCCCGTTTCAAAGATTCTTCCTGTTGCTTCGCAACCCCTCGTCGGGGCGGCATCACACCATTTCATGGTGTGATATGCGTCGTCACTGTGTTCCTCAGAATGACAAAGATAAACCAAAGATTCTTCGTCACTGTGTTCCTCAGAATGACAAAGACTGATCAACAACATCCGATAACATCTTCAAGTGACAGCTTCCCGCCGAAGATATCCAGCGCACTGCCAATGGTCACATTTATCCTGTCTCTTCCCAGCTCCTTAAGCCGCCGTATGGCAGCTGTATCAGCTATACCTCCGGCGTAGGTCACACTATGTCCTTCATACTCTCCCAAAATCCGGATAAGCTCCTCCTCGAATCCCGAAGAACGGCCCTCAACGTCCACGCCGTGGATCAGGAATTCATCACAGCTATCCTCCAGTTCTCCCAGCAGTGACGCTGTCACTTCCACATCCGTAAACGTTTGCCACCTGTCGGTGACCACCATATATCTGTCATTCTTTTTCCTGCAGCTTAGGTCCAGCACTATCTTCTCACTGCCCACCTCTTTTCTGAGCAGTTCCAGATTGGCCCGGTCTATCCTGCCTTCCCTGAATACAAAGGAAGTGACTATCACATGAGAAGCGCCGCCTTCCAGAAAGGCAGCCGCATTTTTATCGTTTATCCCGCCGCCGGCCTGAAGATATCCGGGGGCGGCTCCGAGAGCCTTAAGCGCCTGTTCCTTTGTGGCCTCATAATACTCTGAGGACGGGGCGTTGAGCATGATCACATGCCCGCCCTTAAGTCCCAGCTTTTTGTAAAGCCGAGCATAATATGCAGCATCCGCATCGGAAACAAAATTCTCGCAGGCCTCGTTTCCCTCATCCCGCAGGCTTCCTCCGACTATCTGCTTTACCCTGCCGTTATGTATGTCGATACAAGGCCTGAATTCCATGTCTGTGATGCTCTCCTTACTGTTCCTACTTTTCCACCAGGACGCCCTCTTCATATGCCGCCAAAAGCTGCGAAAGCTGGGCGATCTGCTGCTGAAGGCTCCTTCCGGTATCGGTATCCGCCACACGGATACGGCTCAGATGCTCTTCCACCACCATATCGTCTCCCGCGATATCGGTCTCGTTTAAGATAGCCGCTCTGGTGGACTCAAAGGGCTCATGTGCCACCAGCCTCAATCCATGGGAATTGGATACCAGCGTATATCCGGCTATCCCGGTCTTTGACTGGTATGCCTTTGAAAATCCGCCGTCTATTATCAGCAGCTTTCCGTCACACATGATAGGGCTCTGGCCTCTTTTTCTCTCCACAGGCACATGGCCGTTTATGATATGGGAATTCTCGCCCGTAAGGCCGAATTCGGCCAGGATCTTTTCAACTATTTCTTTATTGTCCCTGAAGCCGTAATAGGGGTTTTTCTTTTCCTTATGGGTCTCTTCATCTTCTATGAGATATCTCTCAAATGTGGCCATCTTATCCTTGCCGAAAACGGGGGAGTACGGCCCGGTCCAGAGGTACCAGGTATAATCCTGTCCTTTTACCCTCTCCTGGACATCCTTTGAATAATACCCCTTCCTGGCATATGTCTCCAGCACGTCGTACAGGGCCTTTCCGCTGTACTCCCTGGAATCGATGTTCATGACATGAAAGCTTCCGTCCTCATTCATGGGAACACAGCCATGATATAAGAGGTTGGAATTGAACACCTTGTAAAGACTGCCCTTCACATGCAGGAACCTCACGTGGCTCTGCAGCTTTTCGGAATGTCTGAAGGCATGGTCCAGTCTCTTCATGAGCAGGAATTCTTCTTCCGTGAGCTCATAGGGGAACGCCGGATCCACCGTAGGGAAGTCGCAGTCCTTGAGAGGATATTCTTTTCCGTTAAGCTTTACTGTCTTTTCTTCAAAATCTATCTTGTCCAGCAGGAGCCGTCCTTCCATGCCGAATTCCGGATGCTTGAGTATCAGCTGTCCTTCGAGCTTTTGCTGGAGGACGAACATGGCCTTATGCATACGGGTGCTCAGATCATATTCGGCAGGATAGTGTTCCTCGTTTATATTTACCTTAAACTGACTGCAGTCCACGTCGGAATACGTGTTCATGGCAAAGGAGACCAGCGGGATCATATTTATCCCATAGCCCTCCTCCACTGCATCCATGTTCGCGTACCTGATGGACATCCGCAGGACGGTGGCTATGCTGGCCCAATGGCCCGCCGCTGCGCTCATCCATATCACATCATGATTCCCCCACTGTATATCCACCGAATGGTACTGCATAAGGGTATCCATGATAAAATGAGGGCCGGGGCCCCTGTCAAAAATATCTCCCAGGATATGCAGATGGTCTATCACCAGCCGCTGCACCAGCTTTGACAGTGCGATTATAAAATCGGGAGCCCTGCCTGTCTTTATGATGGTCTCTATGATGGAATTATAGTATAACTCCTTATCCTGTACCTCTTCCTTTTCGGTTATCAGCTCCTCGATAACATAGGCAAAATCCCTGGGAAGAGCCTTTCTGACTTTGGATCTGGTGTACTTTGAAGCCACTCTCTTCGTCATCTGCACCAGACGGTGAAGGGTGATCTTGTACCAGTCTTCTATGCTGTCCTCTTCCTGTCTGACGATCTCCAGTTTTTCCTTCGGATAATAGATAAGGGTTGCCAGACTTTTCTTATCCTTTTTGGACATGGTATTCCCGAACTCCTCATCTATCTTTCTTCTGACAGAGCCGGAACCGTTTTTGAGCACATGATTAAACTGCTCATATTCCCCGTGAATATCGGTGAGGAAATGCTCAGTGCCCTTGGGAAGATTCAGTATGGACTGTAAATTGATTATCTCAGTGGAGGCCGACGCAATGGTGGGAAACTCCCTGGATAACAGCTTCAGTAAAGCCAGATCTTTTTCATCAAACTGCATGGAACTTCCACCTATAAAACCACGTCTTTCATATCATACATTCCGGGGGCTTTTCCGGCCAGGAACTTAGCCGCCTGAATGGCACCGTTCCCGAACACGGCCTTGGAATACGCCCTGTGTGAGAAGGTGATCACTTCATCCTCACCGGCAAAGATCACATCATGATCTCCCACTATGGTCCCGCCTCTCACAGCGGAAATACCCAGCTCCTTCGCATCCCTTTTCTGTCTGCGGTCGGACCTGTCAAATACATAAGTATAAGGCTCATCAAATTCACCGTTGATGGCATCGGCAAGAGCCAGAGCCGTTCCGCTGGGGGCATCCACCTTGAGATTATGATGCTTTTCCACGATCTCTATATCAAAACCGGCCTCCGCCAGCTTCACGCAGGCTTCCTTAAGAAGCTTTATCAGCATGTTGACACCAACAGACATATTGGCGGACCGAAGCAGCGGGATCTGCTTTGAACACTCTTCCACCTTCTTTATCTGCTCATCGGACAAACCGGTGGTGCACAGCACCAGGGGCAGCTTTTTCGAAACTGCATAGTCCAGCAGGGCATCTACCGCGGGAGCCGCACAAAAATCAATTATCACATCCGCAGGGACATCACAGTCGGCGATGTTTGAAAAAACCGGATAGGGATTCTGAACGGAATCATTCATATCCACTCCCGCCACTATCTCTATTGCGGGATCTGCCGCAGCAAGACGTGATATGGTCTGTCCCATGTGGCCGTTACAACCGTGCATTATCGCTTTGATCATTTTCTTCTCTCCTTACAATCTCTCTTCAACCTTAACCTGATCCAAAAGGGCATACACCTCATCACGGGAGACGAAGCCTTCGGAAAATGCCACGGCGGAGCCTGCAGCCACTGAAAGCTTAAGAGCCTCTTTGATATCAAGTTTGTTTATCATCGCATAGATATAGGCAGCCAGCATGGAATCACCGGCCCCCACCGCATTCACCAGATGTCCCTTGGGAG
>JAEEZH010000061.1 GCA_016288495.1 Lachnospiraceae bacterium | reverse complement strand
TTCAGAATGACCACGGATGTACTGCATTCGGAATGACCACGGATGTACTGCATTCGGAATGACCACGGATGTACTGCATTCGGAATGACCACGGATGTACTGCATTCGGAATGACTACACCTTCTGTCATCCTGAGGCTTTAGCCGAAGGATCTTTTTCATTTAAATCTTATAAATACTAATGCTTC
Source organism: Lachnospiraceae bacterium (assembly GCA_016288495.1). Taxonomy (GTDB): domain Bacteria; phylum Bacillota; class Clostridia; order Lachnospirales; family Lachnospiraceae; genus UBA1753. The sequence goes on along the minus strand of JAEEZH010000061.1, from coordinate 12,539 downwards.
AGATCTTCTCTGTAATATTCCTTAAAGTCCTCAAAGCCATTCTTTGACAGCTGTTCCTTCTGGAATTTTTTATTCTTGTTTGCCCAGACCAGAAGTACCCTGCTGCCCTTCTCGCGCAGAACTGCGGCTTCCTTCATGGCCTCCTTCATACGCTCCGCCGGCAGGCCCTTTTCCAGAAGGATCGCCGTGGAGGGCGCCTCGGTGGGCACCTTAAAGCCCTCCTCCAGAAGGATGGTGATTATCCTCTCAAAGCCAATTGAAAATCCCACAGCGGGAGTCGGCGTACCGGTGAAACGTCCGATCATCTCATCATATCTGCCGCCCCCTGCCACTGAAGAACCGAACTGGGGCATCTCTATCTCAAAGATAGTCCCGGTGTAATATCCCATTCCCCGGACCAGCACCGGATCAAAGACCATCTCAAAATCCGCGTTCCTGACCTGGGATACCAGTGTCATGATAGTCTCCAGATTCTCTGCACAGCCCTCCGGAATGTGCTCTCCCAGGATCTCCTTTATCCCGTGAAGAGGATCCTCTTTAAGGGCGTCACCGGAAAAGATCTCCATTATCCTGTCCACACTGTCCCCCGCAAAGCCCGAGGATTCCAGCTCCTCCCTTACGCCGTCGGCGCCTATCTTATCCAGCTTGTCGAGAATGATGAACAGAAGGCCCTTCTTATCCTCCTCCACTCCGGCGTAGGCAGCCAGGGCGGAAAGGATGCGCCTGTCGTTAATCCTTACCTTGAATCCGGAAAAATCAAGCCTCCCCAGAAGAGTGGTGGTGGCTGTGATCAGCTCCACCTCGGCCAGATAGGTGGGATCGCCCAGAATATCTATATCGCACTGGGTAAACTGCCTGAAGCGTCCCTTCTGGGGGCGTTCAGCCCTGAAAACACTTCCCATCTGGAAGGCCTTGAAGGGAACCGGCAGATTCTGTGAATTGTTTGAATAATATCTGGAAAGAGGAAGGGTCAGGTCATAACGAAGTCCTGAATCCACCAGTGAATCCTCGTCCTGAATATTGCCCAGGTCCAGCTTGTCTCCTCTTTTTAATATCTTGAATATAAGTTTTTCATTTTCCCCTCCCTGCTTGGAGGTGAGGTTTTCGATATGCTCCACACAGGGAGTCTCTATGGTCATAAATCCATACCGGGAATATGTCTCCCCGGCCAGTTTTGTCACGTAATCCCTGATGATCCCTTCCTCGGGAAGCACATCCTTCATTCCTGTTACAGGTTTCTTTTTCATTTATCCCTTTACCGCCTTGTCAAATTTATCAAACTGCTCCCACATTTTACTCATTTACCAATCTCCAAAAATTGGATCAAAAATCCCCGTCATTATTAAATGAAGGAAAATCACTGCTGCTCATGTTCATATTGGTATCGTTCTCATAGGTCTGGGTAGGAACAAAGGTCTCGTCTGCATAGTCCGTGCCGGCATCACCCTTCAGTGAACGGTAAAGCTCTGCCTCCGTGGCATAATACCAGGGATGCACATAGAAAACACCCAGGATAAATAAGGTACAGCAATCAAGTATGAACCAGCCTAAGAAAGACAGCTGCATGCAGAATACGTTCCACTTCTGACCATCCATCATCTCCCTGGAACGGGTGATGGCTTCGTTGGCGGACATCTCGGGGTTATCCGCTATTATGTAAGGCACCATCATATAGGAATAGGACTTGATGATACGGGGTATGATAAACAGAAGTCCCCACAAAAACAGATACAGATCCTTCATAAAGCCCGCTGCCATAACATTTTTGTAATGGGAACTGAAGGCATATACCATTTCCTTGATATTAGCGGGACCGTAGGAATTCTCCAGGAAAAACTTCCTGCACCCGAAATGAATAGGATTGGTGAGGAATATCTTGAAGACATATGCTACGATCACGGAAACGGCAATAACGGAAATTAACACAGTGACAATAGTGATCATCTCCTCCGTACTCATGTTGCCGCTCTGGATATCCTTTCCCAGCCTGGAAAAGGAATTACCGCCGCCGCCTCCTCCGGCTGCGCGTGAAGTAGCCAGCAACACTATTCCCGCCAGGACTGACGGCCAGTAATTGGCCTGGGATGCTGCCTTTCCTCTCTCCTTAAGTTCTTCAGTGGTCCACATATGAAACCTCCTTATCTGTCGTAAAATCAATACAAGCTACGATTATACTTTAAAAACCATGTTATTTCAAGAGAACAATTCCCTCTTGCGCTTTGCCATCTCATCTATCCTGTCGATGTATGCGGCGATCTCCTTAACATTATCACAACGCTCAATGGTACGCTTGCGGTCAGGATCGTCATATACCCGTTTCGAAACGGCTCCGGCTCCCAGCGCCAGGATGGACTGGGTCTCCTCCATGGTGACCACGTTGTAGATGCTGTACTTTCCGCTTTTTGCATAGCCTATGTTCTCGATATTGTCGGTGATGCGCTTCTGCCTGTAAAGATAATAGGGCTCCATACCCATCCCGGCCACATATTTTGCCACCATATCCTGCATCTGCTCAGTGACGTTAAGTGAAAGGACCGACATGTCATGCTCCAGTATCTTTTCCTTCAGAAGAGAGCCTTTTTTGATGGCCAGGGAATGGACCGTCAGCGCATCAGGTTCAAGAAGGGACAGGGCGGTCATGGTACGCTCCAGCTCATACATACCTTCCTCGGGCAGTCCCATGATGATATCCATATTGATATTGTCAAACCCGGCATTTCTGGCCCGGTGGAAGGCCTCCTCCACCTGACGCGGCGTATGATGTCTGCCTATGATCCTCAACGTGGGTTCATTCATGGTCTGGGGGTTCACGGATATCCTGTCCACCCCATAACGTTTCAGCACAGCCAGACGCTCATCATCCATGGTGTCCGGGCGTCCCGCTTCACAGGTAAACTCTTCCACCTTGGACATATCAAAATATTTTGTGAGGCTTTCAAACAGGAATTCAAGTCTCTTTGGCTCCAGGGCTGTGGGCGTACCGCCGCCGATATACACGCTGACAGGGGATTCACCCCTTAAGATACCGGCAGTCTCTTCCATCTCCCGCCTCAGGGCCTCCAGATACTTGTCCACCATACCTCCGTAGGCTGACATGGAATAGGATGCGAAGGAACAGTACATGCAAATACTGGGGCAAAAAGGAATGCCTATGTAAAGGCTGTAGCCCTTTCTCATTCCGTTAAGGATGCTCTGCTGCTTATGGTACACCGAAAGAGCCAGCCGTGCTTTTTTGTCGCTGACATGATACTCTTCGCAAAGCACCTTAAGGGCAGCCTGCTCGCTGCCTTCCTTTTTGATAAGTTTGGATAAAAAGTGAACCGGTCTGACACCGGTCAGACAGCCCCAGGGCAGACCTCCTTTGTCAAGGCCCGACTCCAGGGTGGTATACAGAAGCTTCTTCAGGGAATCCCGGACAGCTCCCGTCATGCTGCGGGTCCCGTCCAGCTCTACTGATACGGCGCTTTCCCTCTCTCCGGTGAACACCCTCACCATCCCCACCTCGAATTTAAGGTACAAGGTGATGTTGTCGCCTTCGGATCTGATGGCAGAATCATCCAGAACGCGCTCATCATCAGCTAAGGACACCACTTCCTCACCGGGATAGAACGCCCGGCAGATCGGAATGGCGGCCCCTTCAAAAAGTTCTTTATTCTCTGAGTTGTCAAAGATTATTTTGATCATGATAAAAACGGGTTATATTTTTTCTCATCACCTATGGTAGTGGTCCCGCCATGTCCCGGATAGACCTTTGTGTCATCGGGAAGACAAAAAAGCTTTGTCTTTACGGCGTCCACCAGAGCAGTCATGCTCCCGCCGGGAAAATCGGTACGGCCCACAGACCCCTCAAAAAGAGTGTCGCCGCTTATCAGAAGATCCGCTTCCTGCACATAAAAGCAGCAGCTCCCGGGAGTATGTCCCGGGGTGAAGATAGTCTTAAGCTTAATGCCGCAAAGCTCGATCTCCTGACCGTCGGCAAGCAGGACATCGGGCGTGACAGTCACCACAAGACCGTAGTTCACGCTCATGTTCTTATTCTCATCACCCAAAAGCTCTGCCTCATCCCTGCCGGCGTATATCTGACAGTGCGAAAGCTGGCGGAGCTTCGCCACCCCCATGATATGATCGAAATGACCATGGGTGAGCACGATGGCACCCACGCTTATATCCATATCCTTAAGCGCCCTGAATATATCCGCGCCGTGGTCCGCCGGGTCAAAAACTATGGCCTCCTTTGTGTCTTCCCTGTAAAGGAAATAACAATTGGTGGATACGGCTCCCAGGACCATACGTCCCGATTTTATCTCATTCATCATCAAGTCCTTTCTATGCCCACGACACCGTCGACGGCATTCAGTTTTCTGATTATCTCATCCAGTGCCTGCGCACAGTTTATCTCAAAAGAAAGATCTATGGTGGCCACATTCTGCTTTGAGATCCGGGAATTGATACCGTTTATGTTGATGCCGGAATCGCTCACGGTCCTGGTGACATCGGCCAGCAGTCCCTGACGGTTGTTTGCATAAATATTGAGCTCGGCCTGATAACGGGTATCCCTGTTATCGTCCGGAGTCTTTTCCCAGTAGACATCTATGAGCCTGAAGCCGTCATTTTCACGGAGCTGCTTTACATTCTGACAGGTAGCCCTGTGAATGGATATGCCTCTGCCCCTGGTGACAAAACCCACGATCTGGTCTCCCGGAACAGGGGAACAGCACTTTGAAAAACGAACGGCCATATCAGAAAAACCGTTGACTATGACGCCGTTGCCCTTGCTCTTGGAAGTCTTGGCCATAGCCTGGTTGAGCCTGCTCACCGCAGCCTCGTTCACTCCGGCCATGATCTCCTCATCGGACAGCTCCACCTTGGGGGCAAATTTCTCGATGAGACGGTTCACCACCTGTCCCTCTCTGATACCACCGTTGTAGACGGCGGCAAACAGGGAGTTGATGGAATTGATATGGAAAGAAGCCGCCACCTCCAGAAGATGCTCCGGCGTCAGAAGCGGAGCCGGATCTATACTGTTGTTTTTACAATAAGCCTCCAGGGCCTTTCTGCCGCCCTCGGAGCTCTCATCCTTATTCTCATGCTTGAAGAACTGAAGTATTTTAGACCTGGCCTGGCCGGAATGTACTACCTTCAGCCAGTCAGCTGAGGGTCTGGCGTTAGGCGAAGTGATGATCTCCACCTGATCGCCGGTCTGGATCACATAGTCTTTTTTCACCTGGCCGCCGTTCACCCTGGCCCCCACCATATGATCCCCCACATTGGAATGGATGCTGTAGGCAAAATCGATGACCGTGGAACCTGCAGGCAGGTCCTTTATATCGCCCTGAGGCGTGAAACAGTAGACATGATCGGAGAAAAGCGAGAATTCATGCTTTGTGAAATCCAGGAATTCCTTATTGTCCGTCATGTCCTGATGCCATTCTATGATCTGCTTGAGCCAGGTAAGTTTTTCCTCATCCGCATCCGCAGGACGGGAATTCGAGATACCCGCCTTGTACTTCCAGTGGGCTGCGATACCGTACTCCGCACGCTCATGCATCTCATGGGTACGGATCTGTATCTCAAAGGGCGTACCGGTAGGACCGATCAGGGTGGTATGCAGGGACTGGTACATATTTGACTTCGGCATGGCTATATAATCCTTGAACCTGCCGGGGATGGGCTTGTACATATCATGTATGATACCAAGGGCCGCATAACAGTCCTTCACGTCATCCACGATTATACGTACGGCAAAAAGATCATAGATCTGGTCTATGGTCTTGTTCTGCATCTTCATTTTTTTGTAAATGGAATAAAAATGCTTGATCCTGCCATCTATATCGGCCTTGATATGCGCATTCTCGATATGTCTCGTGACATCCTTTACGATGTCGATGATATACTGCTCCCTGTCTGATTTTTTGAGAGCGATCTGCTGTACCAGCTTTTCGTATTCTTCCGGTACCAGATATTTTAAGGAAAGATCGTCCAGCTCCACCTTGATCTTTGAAACCCCCAGACGGTTCGCTATGGGAGCGTAGATCTCCAGAGTCTCCAGAGCGATATACTGCTGTTTTTCCGGCTTCATATAGGACAGGGTGCGCATGTTGTGAAGACGGTCCGCCAGCTTTATGAGGATCACCCTCAGATCCTTTGACATGGCCAGGAACATCTTGCGCAGGTTCTCACCCTGAAGCTCTATACGGTCGCCGTTGAACTGGAGCTTGGACAGCTTGGTCACGCCGTCCACCAATACTGCTACGGTCTCGGAGAATTCATTCTTCAGATCTTCCCGGGTCATGACGGTATCTTCCACCACGTCATGGAGGATGCCCGCTGAAATGGCCTCCTTATCCATGCCAAGGTCCGCCAGAGTAATGGCCACACAAAGAGGGTGTATGATATAGGGCTCTCCCGACTTCCTGACCTGATCCTTGTGAGCCTCATTGGCCGTATCATAGGCCTTCTGTATCATCTCCACGTCTTCGGAGGGCAGATATTTATTGACGCTCTCCATCAATGTGGCGTACAGCTCCTCGGGGGGCTGGAACTCTTTTTCCGCACGTATCCTGCCGTCATCAAGTATCACATCGCTGTTCCGGATGCGCTCATACTCAATGTCGGCTATTCCCGCACTGCTGACTCTGGTTTTCGTTTCAAGATTCTCTGACATAGATCACACCGCCACCGGAATTTTTATCTGAGGACCCGTCACATAGTCCTCCAGTTCAAAATCATCGGGCGTAAAGGAATAAAAATCCTTTATGCTCTCATTCATCTTAAAAACAGGTGCAGGATGCTCTTCTCTGCTGATAAGCTCCCTGACCAGGTCCACATGTCTGTCATAGATATGACAGTCGGCGATCACGTGAAGCAGCTCCCCGGCCCTCATGCCGCAGACCTGGGCAAACATATGCAAAAGCACCGCATACTGGACCACATTCCAGTTGTTTGCCGTGAGCACATCCGAAGATCGCTGGTTCAGGATGGCGTTCAGTAGCAAAACCCCATCCCTGTCCTGAGTCACATTAAAGGTCATACTGTAGGCACAGGGGTAAAGATTCATCTCACAAAGCTCACTGTGCACATACAGATTAGCTAATATACGTCTGGAGAAGGGATTATTTTGCAGATCATACAAAACTCTGTCCACCTGGTCCATATCTCCCTCTTTGTAATGATGCTTGACCCCCAGCTGATAACCATAGGCCTTGCCTATACTGCCGTCCGGATCCGCCCAGGAATCCCAGATATGGCTGTGAAGATCATTTATATTGTTTGACTTTTTCTGCCATATCCAGAGTATCTCGTCTATGGCGTTTTTAAAACCGGTCTTTCTATAGGTGATGGCGGGGAATTCCTCCCTCAGGTCGTAGCGGTTCACCACCCCGAAGCGCTTAATGGTATATGCGCTGGAGCCGTCCTCCCAGTGGGGACGTACCTTTTCCCCCTTTGTATCCGTGCCGTTTTCCAGAATATCCAGGCACATGTTTTTAAAGATCAGATCTGCTTTGCTCATTTTTATATCTCCGGATTTTGTTTTTTATTACATCGTTTTACGTATTATCCCCTGCAGCTGTCAAGATCCTTCGCTTCGCTCAGGATGACAAAGGGTGAGGTATTCGCTCAGGATGACAACAGGTGAAGTATTCGCTCAGTATGACAAAGGGTGAGGTATTCGCTCAGGATATCAATTCACGATAAATATAGTCCATGACGGCCTCGCCCAGATCCACGCCGGTACACTCATAGGTGCTGACAAACTGCGGATTGGAATTCACCTCACATACCAGAGGCCCCTCGGCAGACTCAAGGATGTCCACTCCCGCAAAATCCAGTCCCAGCGTATGCATACAGCTGCGGGCCAGTGCCACCTCGGCATCCGAAGGCTCATAGGCTGTGCCCCTGCCTCCGTTTGAGATATTGGCCCTGAAATCCTTTTCATTCACCCTCAGCATGGCGGCGACACACTCATCCCCCACCATGTTCAGTCTCAGATCCCTGCCTGCTGCCTCACCTATAAAACGCTGGGCCAGAAGCTCACGGCTTCCGTGTTCCCGAAGCAGCTCACAGGCCCCGGCCGGATCCTTTGCCAGATATACCTGGGCTCCAAAAGAACCCCTGCATTCCTTTATTACCATAGGATAACCCAAAACGCCGGCTATGTCATCAAAAAATGCAACATCCTCATATCCCAGATTATCATAAGTAAAGGGAAGAGGCACCGTCAAAGGCTGGGGTATCCCCGCTCCCGAAAGGACTTCATAAGTATCCGCCTTGTTATCGCAGACGGCTATGGCCCTGCTGTTATTGAAGGTGCGAAGATTTGCCTTTTCAAGCCTCCTGCAGAGCCTCACATCCTTATCCCAGAATATACAGAAATCATACTCCCGGGCCGCCTGTGCCACTTTATCCTCCGGCACCAGGTCCGCATTCGTCATAAGACGAAGCTCCATGTCCTTATCCGAAGCATTTTTTCCAAGCCTTTCATAAAGGATCTCGAATTTGCCGGAATTCAAAAAGGCATTTACCACCAGAAGGCCCTTAAAACGTGCGCTCAAACCTGGCCTCCTCACCTATGACCACAGCCGCGTTCTTCTCTAGGGTCAAAAGCAGCTCATCGGGAGGCATGGGCCTGTAAAACCCGTTTCCCTGCATATGCGTGACCCCCAGGTTCTTGAGCTCCGCATACTCCTTCTGGTTCTCCACTCCCACGGCGGCCACGATCATCTTTAGCTGCAAAAGCATACGGCAAAGGACCCTCATGGACTGCTTTGACCTGTCTCCGTCAAAATACTGCCTTATCACGTCCTCGCCGATCTTAATATAATTTTTGGAAATAGCCGTAACCCTGTCGGGATCGATGAGACGATTACCGTAATCATCTATGGCAAATAATGACCCCTGGGCCGTAAGACGGTTGATATTGCGGTTAAGATTACCCGTCATATACTCCGCAGTGTTCTCGGATATCTCAAATCTGAACAAAGACGCCGGAACATTGTATTCATCCATGATCCGGATCAGCTCCTCAGCCAGGTCCCTTTGCTGGCACTGCACCATGGAAAGGTTCACCGCGATCCTGTTAATGCCTGCCTTTTTTAAATCGTTGTCCTTGACAAAGCCACAGATCTGACGAAAAACTTCAAATCCTATCTCATTTATCTCTCCGCTGGCCTCAGCCGCCGGGAGTATATGTCTGTTGTCAAAAAAGATACCCCTGGAATCCTTCACTCTCATAAGGGCCTCCACCTCGCTGCAGCGGCTCTCATATACCGGAAAGATCGGTTGGTAATATACCTCTACCCTGCCCTGCTTAACAGCGCCCTCCAGCTCGTCACTAACGTGATTCACCGCCTCCATCTCCCAAAGCTGGCGTCTGTCGATGCAGATATAGTCCTCATGCTCCTTTATGCTCTTTTGGGCAAAATACATGATACAGTCCATGATATTGTCGGAGGTGATACCCTTTATCATCCTGACTGCGGGATAGGCCACCACATTGGCCTTCATCTCGAACTCCACCAGACCCGTGCCCTCAGACTCATCCACAGCCCAGGCCTTTGTAAAACGCTTCCGGATCCGATCCACATGATCAAAGAAGAATTCATCCTTTTCAAAAGTAAGGATAAAATCCTCCCCGTCCCCGGAAAACACCTTTGCCCCCTTAAGCGTCTTTAAAAAATCCGCTGCTCCCCGAAGAAGTCTGGAGGTGATGGTGGTACCTGCGATCTCATTCATGTTTGAAAAGCCGCTGATCCCCACATAACAGACATTCGCCCTCCTGTTTTCCAGGCAGAGATTCTCCAGATAAATATGAAACGCATCCTTGTTAAAGGTACCGAAGGCCCTGTCCATATATACATCCGCCGACTCCAGCACCATATACATGAAGGTGAGCATAACGGAAAGACCCAGGGAGACCACTCTCCTGTCAGGGTAAAACCATTGGAAAAGGGCTGCGCTGACCATGATCACAGCGGCCAGATAGATGGCCAGCTGGCGGTTGCGCGGGATGGCGCTGTGCTTTATAAAAGCATAGAGCACACAGACAGTCACATAACAGACAGCCACGCTGAAGGCAAGGACCACAGCCGGGCCGAAGGAAGAACCATCCTCCGTATAAAGAGGAAGCTTAAGACAAAGAGGAATACATACGATGAGGGGCAGGATATAGATCATACGCCTGCCTCCCGATATCACTGCCACAAGATATATCTCGGAAAGTGTATAAGTCAGCAGGGAAAAACCCACAGCAGCGAAGGAGATCATAAACAGTCTCCGGGACAGCTCGCTCAGGCCCTCACAGACCTCCCCCTCCATACCGGACAGAATGAGAGGGCACATCTCAAACAGACAGCAGGCCAGACAGGTGGTGATAAGGGCCATAAAAACCCTCTCCCTCGTGATATGGAGCTTAAGTCTCAGGGAGAAAAGCACCAGAACCATGAGGATGAACACCAGGGCGATTATCTGAAATTGAAGATTATACACGTAATTCATAGGCAATCTCTGATAAAACTAAGGGATATTTTACCACAAAATTTAAGGTCTTGCCATTTAAATTACATTTTAGTACAATATTTCTTGTTTTTCAGCTGTCATCCTGAGGAGCATAGCGACGAAGGATCTTGCAAATTTACCTTTGTCATCCTGAGGAGCGCAGCGACGAAGGATCTTAAACAAAGAAAGGAAAAACCATGATAAGCGCAAACAATGTAACCTACAGAGTAGGCAAAAAAGCCCTCTTCGAAGATGTCAATATAAAATTCACGGAAGGAAACTGCTACGGCATAATCGGTGCCAACGGCGCAGGGAAATCCACTTTTCTGAAGATCCTTTCCGGCCAGCTGGAGACCAGCAAGGGGGAGATCGCCATCACCCCGGGCCAGAGGCTCTCGGTGCTGGAACAGGACCACTTCAAATATGACGATCAGGTGGTGATGGACACCGTCATCGCAGGAAACCAGCGGCTCTATGACATAATGAAGGAAAAGGACGCCCTCTATGCCAAAGAAGACTTTACCGATGAGGACGGCGTAAAGGCCGCTGCCCTGGAGGCAGAATTCGCCGAGATGGACGGCTGGGAGGCGGAATCAAACGCAGCCACCCTGCTCAACGGTCTGGGGATCCCCGCCGAGCTCCACTACAGCGTCATGAACGAGCTGAACGGCAGCGAGAAGGTAAAGATCCTGTTAGCCAGGGCCCTTTTCGGCAACCCGGACATCCTTCTTCTGGACGAGCCCACCAACCATCTGGATCTGGATGCCATCACCTGGCTGGAAGAGTTCCTCATCAATTTTGAAAACATAGTCATCGTGGTATCCCACGACAGATACTTCTTAAATAAGGTATGCACCCAGACAGCGGATATCGATTACGGAAAGATCCAGCTTTTCGCAGGAAACTACGATTTCTGGTACGAATCCTCACAGCTCCTCATCAGACAGATGAAGGAAGCCAACAAGCGCAAGGAAGAAAAGATCAAGGAACTCCAGGAGTTCATCTCCAGATTCTCCGCAAACGCGTCAAAATCCAAGCAGGCGACCTCCAGAAAGAGAGCCCTGGAAAAGATAGAGCTGGACGAGATAAAGCCCTCCTCCAGAAAATATCCCTATATAGACTTTAAGCCCGACCGGGAGATCGGAAACGAAGTGCTGACTGTAGAGGGGATAACGAAGAGTGTAGACGGAGTAAAGATACTTGACAACATATCCTTTACTCTGGGACGTGAAGACAAGGTAGCCTTTGTAGGCGGAAACGAGCAGGCCAAAACCATGCTCTTTAAGATACTGATGGGCGAAGAGGAAGCCGACGAAGGCACCTTCAAGTGGGGCGTGACCACCTCACAGGCCTATTTCCCCAAGGATAACACAAAGGAATTCGATTCGGATCTGACCATAGCAGACTGGCTGATGGGATACTCTCCCGTAAACGATGTAACCTATGTGAGGGGCTTTCTGGGCCGTATGTTCTTCCCCGGAGAGGACGGCGTGAAAAAGGTAAGAGTCCTGTCCGGAGGGGAAAAGGTGAGATGCCTTTTGTCAAAAATGATGATCTCCGGCGCAAACTGCCTGATCCTGGATGAGCCCACCAACCATCTGGACATGGAATCCATCACCTCCCTGAACAACGGAGTGATCAAATTCCCCGGGGTGGTACTCTTCTCCTGTCACGACCACCAGTTCGTACAGACCTCGGCCAACCGCATCATGGAGATCATGCCTGACGGCACCCTGATCGACAAGATAACCACCTACGATGAGTACCTGGAAGCAGACGAAGCTGCCAGAAAGAGGACCATCTATACCGCTCAGGTTGAGGAAGAAATGACAGAAGAATAAACAGATCATCCACCTGTCATTCTGATGTTTTACCCCTCTTGTCATTCTGATGTTTTACCCCTCTTGTCATTCTGAGGAGTGAAACGACGAAGAATCTTTAAGATTCTTCGCTTCGCTCAGAATGACACTGATGAAACACTCAGAATGACACTGATGAGCCGCTTACCGCTCCGCTCTCATGGGATTGTTAAGGAAATCCTCATA
>JAEEZH010000060.1 GCA_016288495.1 Lachnospiraceae bacterium | reverse complement strand
TTCGAGGTCTTATCCTCCAGCTGTTCTATGACAGTCTGGATCTGCTCCTCTGTCACTCCTCCGTCCCTCAGAAAATCGAGAGTGGCCTGATGATAATCCAGATGCTTGAGCTCTTTTTTATTGTCCACTCCGGACAGATCCATGAATATCTCTTTCAGATAATTCTTTTTGGCGTATTCAAACTCATTTGAATCCTTGTCAAAATTATAAAAATTCTTGTAGGTCAGCATGTAATCGGAGGTCATCTCGGAATCGGAAGCTCCCATGAGCGCCTCCAATACCACAGCCAGGAAGCCCGTCCTGTCCTTTCCCTCGGTACAGTGTATCAGATAAGGCGGCTCATGAAGGGACATGAATTCCACCGCATCCACTATACCCTCGTTAAATTCAGGGCTGGCGAACTCATAGCTCAGATTAAGGCAGGTCACATTGCCTTCCTCATATAGCTTTCCGTAATACTCATTACCGCTCTTCTGGAGATAATCCTCCGCTTTTTTATAGGAATCGGACAGATTCACAACAGTCCGTACCCCTGCCTCTTCCATTTTTTCGGCGGCATAGTCAGCCCTGTTTAAGTCATTGTTTATGGGGCTTGAGCTGCGATAGAGCAGGCCCGGTCCTATATTCCCGGCAGTGATCTCACGAAAGTTCGCATAGGCTGCATCCGAAGAAAAATCCGACCTGTCATTGGAACGCTCCGGATTACGCATTTTGTATTCGTCCGTGTAAACCCCTTTTTCATGAAGATAGATGACTACATCTTCTCCTTCATCGGAATCGTCAAAACCCTCCTCTTCGGAAAAATCCCCCTTTGCTATGGATATGGAGACATTTTTGCCTGCAGCCAGCAGGGCCACTTCCCCGGGCTTTGAATCCGAATCCGACACAAAATACGGCATCCTCTCGGAATAATCATAGGACTCGATCACCACCTTGACTTCATCACCGATGCTGAAGCCGGCCTCGGTCATGGCTTCCGAATCCACCTCCAGTACCACGTCGCCTTCACTGCTTATTCCGGATATCCTGGTCGTCAGATAAATACTGTCCTTTTCATATTCCTCACAGAATACGTTATATGACAGGGGCAAAAATACCAGCACTGCACTCAGCACAAACCCCGTAAATCTTTTTATACTTATACTCATCAATTCCATAAAAACCTGTTTAATACCATTCCACCTCAAAGGTTTCCGAAGCGGTACCGGTACAGTTATTGATACCCTGGAGGGTAACAGTCACGGCATCCCTGCCGTTGTCCCTGATATCCGCGATGATATCACCCTTATACCCGTCCTTGCTGAGCTTCAATTTGACCGGCGTCATCGTAGTCTTATCATATATGTCATAGAGCTTCGTCACCCTGTCGCCGTAACGGTTAAGGCCCACATCAAACCTGCTCAGATCCAGGTCCTTCGACAGGTTGCATTTCCTGATCTCAAAGCCAAGAGGTATCGCCTTCAGAGCTTTGGATGCTTGCTTTCCACAGTTTTTTGAAAGCTTTATATAAAGCTCCGGATATTTTCCCTTATAGCCGCTGACATATTTGTTATTTTTAAACTTAACCTTATAATCGGACCTGCTAAGCTCCTGTCCGTTCTTTTTTACGGAAACCTGGATATCAGGCGTAGTATTCTTTTTTCTCGTGCCGTATAATGCATGAGCGCAGCCTGTATAGGGAACCGAATTTGTCCAGCTTATCTCATATTTTTCACTCCCGAGATCAAAAGTATAGCTGCCGCCTGTGACAACTGTGGGATTGGGATTGGGAGTAGGGTCGGGATTGTCGGGATCCGGATTAGGGTTGGGATCATCACCTGAACCGGAGCCTGAACCCGAGCCGGTATTCAGCTTGCTCATATCAAAATCACTGCCTTCGAAAGTAGCCACACCATCTGCTATCCCGTCATTTGAAAGAAGCTGCAGATATACGTCGCCGTCACTCATTTTGACCAGCTTGTTATCACTCTGTTCCACCAGGCTCATTCCGCTGGGTGAAGACACGCCGTGCACATGTCCCATATAAAGGCCCAGCTCCTCATCCCAATATGCCTCAGTATCAGTTTCATCAGTCTTTTTACTGTAAAACTGCTTAACGGATTTGTCCGGCTTAAGAGCCACCAGAACCGTCTGCCCGCTTTTTATCCCCACAGCCTGGTCCAGCGAAACGGTATGGATACCGGCCATATCAAAGCTGACCTTCTGTGTCAGTACGGGAGTATTATCCTGCATGCTTACACTGCCGCTGTCAGCCTTTGGATTACCGTATACCGACAGGGTATAAGAAGCATTATCCTCTGCGGAAAAGATGGAAACAGATGTAAGGGTCATGTCCTTATCTGCCTTCATGGCAAGACCTCTTGCCTTGCTGTCCGAGGCAGAAGAAGGCGCATCATAACCCTCTGCGCTATAGGTATTGTCGGCCCAGAGCAAAGCACCATCCGGATCGCCTTTTTTAAAGACATCATAAAAGGTTACATCGGCATATGTGAGCGACGCATCATAATAGGAAATATAGGTCTTTCCGTTTTCAGTCCACTTTTCATTATTTCCCCAGCTGTTCAGACATATCCAGCCTCCGTCTCCCTCAGGCTGCTCGCTGCCGCCGCGGCCGTTATATCCGTAGCCTCCGCCGCTTTCTTCATAATACTGGAACTTTGATGCCGGAATGGTATCATCCCAGCCTATAATGGTTATCGCGTGGTTTGAAAAATCATCCTGATCATATTCCCTCTTGAATTCACTGTGCAGACTCTCGGGATTATATACATAGGGAGATTCGACATCGTTTGCATAATAGGCTATGGCACCTGCTCCGTATTTCTGGATCAGGGCTTTGATATTATTCATATTTGAGCGGGCAGAAGATACCACCAGCGCATCCTTTATACGATAGGCGTCCGAAACAGACGTGCCGACAGTACCGGCATTTCCGAATTTAGATTCGATATTGCTCAGATCCACATCTACTGCGTCATCCCCCGTCTCTTCCTTAAAACACAGTCCCCTGTAATACAATATGGGTGCCGAATACGAGCCGCCTCCGGCAAACAGGTAAGCGGTGTTGTTTCCTACACAGTCCGTATAATTACCACCGTCTCTTCCATACTGGGGATAATCATAATCATACTGCTGGGGCCCTGCGTTAAAGGTGTCCTGCTTAAAGATCAACTCATTATAATCATCTGCTGAAGGATTCTTTATTTCCGTGTTCTTATGCCAGGCGTAATAGGCCAGATTTTTCCAGGAAAAATCAATCTCGGACTTATATCTGGTATTATAGCTCGCCTCCATGGCCGACGTGTTGGAAAAGGCCCAGCAGCAGCCCGTGTGCCCCTGATCGTTCACCTCCGTAACCATATCGGATGTAAACGAGCTGGGAAAAGAGTCCTCACCTCCGAGCACAGCCTCGTCCGTGCTTATGCTATGATG
Organism: Lachnospiraceae bacterium; assembly: GCA_016288495.1. Taxonomy (GTDB): domain Bacteria; phylum Bacillota; class Clostridia; order Lachnospirales; family Lachnospiraceae; genus UBA1753. The sequence goes on along the minus strand of JAEEZH010000060.1, from coordinate 6,832 downwards.
GACCACCTTTTCCTTTGCCGGTCTGAAATCACAGCGGGGCTTCCCGTTTATTGAACGCGCATACACCGGATTGATCATCACCAGAACAGTCAGCGCAGCCGTCATCAGTATCAGATTTCTCTTTTTATTCATACTTTCATCCCCCATACATCCGGACATAATATCATATCCGGTCTATCAAGATTCTTCGCTTCGCTCAGAATGACAGAAGGTATACCACGTTCAGAATGACAGAAGGTATACTACGTTCAGAATGTCTACACCGCTCGTCATCCTGAGGCTTTAGCCGAAGGATCTTTTTCATAAATCACTTTACACTACAAATCCTGACTATATGTAATTTATATATTTTACCATATACAGGGGCAATTCTGCAAGGATACCGCCGCCGGATACGATTCTACCGGACAGTGGCAGAATCTGTATCATAAAAAAAGAGCAGCCCCGAAGGACTGCTCCTTTTGCTTTAATTATCAGTTTAAGACATTGACTGAAGGGATTATTTAAAATATCTCTCCAGCAGGCCCTTGAAGGCCTTTCCATGTCTGGCCTCGTCGCGGGCCATCTCGTGCACGGTGTCATGAATGGCATCAAGACCTGCCTCCTTTGCCCTCTTGGCCAGATCCGTCTTGCCTGCAGTGGCTCCGTTTTCGGCCTCTACTCTCATCTGCAGGTTCTTCTTGGTGGAATCGGTCACCACCTCACCCAGAAGCTCGGCAAACTTCGCTGCATGCTCTGCCTCCTCAAAAGCGGCCTTTTCCCAATAAGCACCGATCTCGGGATATCCCTCTCTGTAAGCTACTCTTGCCATGGCAAGATACATACCTACTTCGCTACACTCTCCGGTAAAATTATCCCTAAGATCCTTCAATATATCCTCGGAAACACCCTGTGCCACACCTACTACATGCTCGGCTGCCCAGCTCATTTCCCCATCCTGTGCCTGTGCCGTGAACTTGTCCGGTCCGACTCCGCAAACAGGACATTTCCCCGGGGGATTATCTCCCTCATGCACATAACCACATACCTGACATACGTACTTCATACTCTTTCTCCTTTCAAAGACGGATCATCCTGCCAAATACCCCCATATGACATCTTCATTAGATCCTACCATATACATCCCCTATATTATCCAACATCATCCCTCTGTTTGTCAACACTAACCTCGTTACTTCTTCTTTATCTTAAGACTCTTCAGATACTCCTTCTTATCAGGATCGATCCTGTAGCTTTCCACCGCTTTCTGAATGGTCTTATTGTGCGTCCAGACGTCCAGCCGCTGCTCCTCTATAAAGGGAAGCACCGCCTCATACTGCTTTGCCAGGGCAGTGGCAAAATACCATGCGATCATCATATTGACGTAATACTCTTCCGACCTGACCTTAGCCACCGTCTCAGGATATTCCGGGTCAAAATCCTCATCGAGAAAATGCTCCATAAGCATGCCAATACCGAATCTGACAGTATAGGTTTCAGAAGATGCGATCCATATCTTTGTCTTATCTGCAAGCTCCTGCCTGTGCTTCTTAAACACCTTTGGAGACATCTGATCACAGGTGGCCCAGTTATCCACAAAAGGCAAAAACCTGTCCACTTCATCCATACATTTATCATAATCCTTCATCCCGGAAATGATAAAAGCATGAAGCTGGTTCTCGTCAAAATACCGGTGGGGAAGCTCATTCAAAAAATCTCCCACATCCTCCGTTTTTACAAGCTGCCCGGCAAATTTGCGAAGCTGGGGAGTCCTCACTCCGATGATCGAATCCGCAGGCACATTGGGAATTATCTTTATCTGCATATCGCGGTATCCGGTATCCTGCATATCAAACAGTTCTTTTCTGATATTTTCCGACGTCATTTTTAAAACCGTTCCTTCCGTCAGCTCTATTTCATCGATATGAGCTCGTATTCCCGCGAGCCTATACCTATCTTCTCTGCATGCTCCAGGGTTTCAGCCCAGGAGACATTCGGATTGCTGTTGCGCCACACATCCTCATGATCATGAAAATGTTCGGAAGCCATGTTATCGCCAAGCTGGCTGTTCCTTATGGGCTCCGCCTTCTGACACAGATCCACACAGGCCTGATCCAGAGCAACCGGATCAAAGGAAGCGAGCATACCTATATCCGGAAGTATGGGAGCGTCATTTTCTCCGTGACAGTCACAGTTGGGCGACACATCCGTTATCAGGCTGATGTGGAAGCAGGGCCGTCCGCTGACCACCGCTGCAGTATATTCGGCCATTTTTCTTCCCAGAAGCTGGGGTGCATCCCAGTTATCATTTTCTATCGCGTCAAAAGCACAGGCACCGATACACCGCCCGCAGCCCTTGCACTTTTCCTTATCGATCCGGGCTTTATTTCCGTCATAACTGATGGCATCAGACCCGCACTCCGAGGCACACCTTTTACAGCCCTTACAAAGCTCCTGTATGACATGGGGCTGTCCGCTGTTATGCTGCTGCATCTTGCCGGCACGGCTGCCGCAGCCCATTCCCAGATTCTTGATGGCGCCTCCGAAACCGGCCATTTCATGTCCCTTAAAATGATTAAGGGATATCACTATATCCGCATCCATGACCGCACGGCCTAAATAAGCCTCCTTACAATATTCCCCGTTCGGAACCGGGACCGCTATGTCGTCCGTCCCCCGAAGGCCGTCCGCTATGATTATCTGACAGCCTGTGGTCACTGTGTTAAATCCGTTTATATTTGCGCAGTCCATATGCTCCAGCGCATGCTTCCGGCTGCCCGGATACAAGGTATTACAGTCAGTCAGAAAAGGCAATCCGCCTGCTTCCTTTACCACATCGGCAACCGCCTTTGCATAGTTCGGCCGAAGATATGCCAGATTACCCAGCTCGCCGAAATGCATCTTGATCGCCACAAATTTACCGTTCATATCTATGGATCCGATCCCCGCCAGGCGGATCAGTTTTTGAAGCTTAGCCGTAAGACTTACTCCCAATACAGTTCTGAAATCCGTAAAATAAACCTTTGACTTTTCCATTTTTACCTCTCTTTCTCAGGTAATTCGTCGCCATTCTCCTCAGGATATGATCCCGGTAGCTTCTTCATCTGTCAGTGTTTCATTCATGCTGCCCGTTCGATAACCCTGAATATCCAGGGCGACATAGGTAAATCCAAATTCTTTAAACGTCGTATTTACCCGGGTTCTGACCCCATCCTCCAGAAGCTTTGCGAATTCATCCGGGGCCAGTTCGATCCTTGCCACATTACCGTGGATCCTCACCCTGACCTGATGAAAGCCAAGATCAAGAAGAAGCTGCTCGGCCCTGTCCACCATCCCCAGCTTTTCTTCAGTGATCTCCTCACCGTAAGGAAAACGGCTGGCCAGGCAGGCAAAGGACTGCTTGTTCCATGTAGGCAGGCCAAGGTATTTAGACAGTATCCTGATCTGTTCCTTGGTAAATCCCTTCTCTCTCAGCGGACTTTTCACCCCCAGCTCAGCCACCGCCGTAAGTCCCGGCCTGTAGTCGCCATTATCATCCAGATTGGATGCTTCCGCCACCTCGTTTATTCCCTCACTTTCAGCCAGAGCACATATCTTCCCGAAAAGTTCACGCTTGCAGAGATAACAGCGGTTCTTAGGATTATGTGAAAAACCCTCGATCTTAAGTTCTTCCGATTCAACTACCTCGTGGCGTATTCCGTAGGATGAGCAAAAAGATCTTGCCTCTTCAAACTCCCGGACAGGGAAAGAACAGGAAGACGCAGTCACAGCCAGGACATTATCTCCCAGGGCTTCCTTTGCCGCGTATAAAAGAAATGTGGAATCCACACCCCCGGAAAAAGCCACCGCCACGCTGCCGAAAGAACTCAGATATGCTTTGAGCTCTTCATACTTTTTTAGCAAAAGATCTTCCGGCTTATTTCCGTTCATCGCCAATAAATCCGAATTTATGATGTCACCTCCTCTTCTAACCCCATTATATGCATTGTATTACGGCTTTTGGTGCTGCGTCAACAAAAAAGAGACGTGCCCGCACACGTCTCTTTTGAAAACTCTTATGATCAGATCAATACAGTTTAGCTCCCGCCGGAATATGGGGATCCACAGTCAGCAGATGCAGGCACTCCTTCCCATCTTCCTTATGCACTGCCGAGATCAGCATACCACAGGAATCAATGCCCATCATAGCCCGGGGCGGAAGGTTCACTATGGCGATACAGGTCTTTCCGATGAGCTCCTCAGGCTTATAAAACTCATGTATTCCCGAAAGTATGGTACGGTCCGTGCCTGTCCCGTCATCCAATGTGAACTGCAACAGTTTCTTACTCTTGGGTACTGCCACACAGTCCTTTACCTTAACAGCCCTGAAATCAGACTTGCTGAAGGTATCAAAATCCACAAAATCCTCAAATAAGGGCTCGATATTAACTTTACTGAAATCCAGCGGCTCATTTGAAACGATGGGCGCTCCCGGGATCTCCTTTACACCGGAAGCCTTTGAAGAGCTGCCTGATTTCTCCTGGCGAAGGGTGGGAAAGCCGATAACCTCCCTGATACTGGGTGCATTCGTCAGGATCATCACGAGACGATCCACTCCATAGCCTATTCCGCCTGTAGGAGGCATACCTACCTCCAATGCATTCAGGAAGTCCTCATCCGTATGCTCTGCCTCCTCATCACCGGCTGCGGCATTCGCATCCTGGGCAGCAAAACGCTCTCTCTGATCTATGGGATCATTCAGCTCCGAATAAGCGTTAGCCATCTCCCAGCCGTTGATGAACAGCTCGAAACGCTCCACATGTCCCTCATATCCGGGCTTCTTTTTCGTAAGCGGGGATATCTCGATGGGATGATCCGTCACAAAGGTAGGCTGCAGAAGCTTATCCTCACAGTATTCCTCAAAAAACAGATTCAACACATTACCCTTTTTGAAATGGTCCTCTGTCTCAAGACCCCTTTCCTTTGCCAGCGCCATGGCAGCGGCATCGTCAAAGGGCTTATCCTCGCCGTTTATTTTTACCGTATCGGCATCAAAATCCACGCCTGCATATTTTCTCACGGCTTCGGCCATGGTGATCCGCTCAAAAGGCTTTTCAAAATCCAGCTCCACCTCGCCGTATTTAAACTGAAGCGTACCGAGAACTGCCTTTGCCACATATCTGTACATGCTTTCGGTCAGTTCCATCATGCCTTCATAATCCGTATAAGCCTGATAGAGTTCCATCAGGGTGAACTCGGGATTATGTCTGGTGTCGACGCCCTCATTTCTGAAAACTCTTCCTATCTCATAGACGCGCTCCAGACCGCCCACTATGAGTCTCTTAAGATACAGCTCCAGGGAAATACGAAGCTTAACATCCTCATCCAGCGAATTATAATGCGTCTCAAAGGGACGAGCTGCCGCACCGCCCGCATTGGCCACGAGGATCGGTGTCTCCACCTCCATAAAATCCCTTCCGTCAAGGAAATTCCTGATCTCCTTTATAATGCGGGACCTCTTTATCATGATATCCTTTGCATCGGTGTTCATGATAAGATCCACATATCTCTGCCTAAAACGCATATCTGTATCGGTCAGGCCGTGATATTTCTCGGGAAGTATCTGAAGACTCTTTGAAAGGAGCTCCACCTGTGTGGCATGTATGGAGATCTCGCCCTTCTGGGTACGGAACATATAGCCCTTTATACCGACGATATCGCCTACATCATATTTCTTGAAATCCGCATAAGGCTCCTCACCTACCGCGTCCCTGGCCACATACACCTGAACATCGCCGTCCCGGTCCTGCACATTGCAGAATGAGGCCTTGCCCATCACACGCTTGAGCATGATACGGCCTGCCACACTCACATCTATAGGGGAGGCATCCATGATGGCACGCTTCTCCTCATATTCCGCCTCTTCCTTGCCTGCAAGCAGCTTCTCCTCCAGGGCAACGTATTCATCCCTGGCCTGTACCGAATGATAGGTCTGGTCAAATTTGGTTATTACAAAAGGATCCTTGCCTGCTTCCTGTAAGGCAGTCAGTTTTTCTCTCCGAACCTTCAGCAGCTGGTTTAAATTCTCAGCCATGTTTTTTCTCCCGTGTAAAATCTGATTTATTTAGCCTTGGTGATGTCCAGTATCTTAAATGCCAGTACGCCGTTAGCTGTATCCACCTTTACGGTCTTACCCTTTTTCTGACCCAAAAGAGCAGCGCCTACCGGGGATTCATTTGAGATCCTGCCCTCCAGGGCATTGGCCTCGCTGGTACCTACTATCTTGTATTCCACCTTTTCATTCAATTCTTTATCCAGAAGCTTCACCTTGCAACCGATGCTTACCACGGTAAGATCAGCTTCGTCCTCATCGATGACCTCTACATTTTTAAGCAGTGTCTCTATCTCATCTATTCTGGCCTGGATCTCTCTCTGTTCATCCTTTGCAGCATCATATTCTGCATTCTCGGACAGATCGCCCTGCTCTCTGGCTTCGGCCAGCTTACGTGCATTTTCTCTCCTGCGGTTAACCTTAAGATCCTGAAGCTCATCCTCCAGCTCCTTTAATCCCTCATAGGTCAACACGGTTTTTTTAGCTTCCATTTACCCTTTTTAACCTCCATCACCATCTGTTGCACAACCCTGAAAAAACCCGTCACAACAGAAAATCCCTATAGCTACACAAAGTAATAGTATAAGAAAGAACACCTCACATGTCAAGAATTTTATTTGACAGAAACCCTTCCATCTCCTTAAGATTTCCTATCTCATTCACACGCCGTCTGATGGCGGAACTGCCATGATAACCCGCGGTATACCAGGCGATATGCTTTCGCATCTCACGGATGGCGGTATACTCGCCCTTATGATCCAC
>JAEEZH010000059.1 GCA_016288495.1 Lachnospiraceae bacterium | reverse complement strand
CCATGGATGAGAAGGGTATTTCCTTTCTGCTTATGCTTAAATCCAACATGAACGACCATAGATTCATCCTGGAAAAATACAGGAACAAGGTCAAAAACAGGTATGAATGTTACATGGGGGATCATGGCGAGTTTGGCATGACGATAAAGCGGAACCTGTTTGGAACCGAACCGGCAAGGTGGTTCCACCTGATTGAAACAATATCAAACCCCCAGCAGAGCTGGGGGAGTAACAAACGCTGGAAGCTGTAAAGGGAGTATAAAAAAAGAAACCTCCATTATACAATGAATGCAGGTCTGACAAACCGCATTAAGATAATGGAGGTGTCCCTTGGACGATCAGAGTTTATCACATAGTAGGTATAATTGCACCTACCATATTGTTTTTATACCTAAGTACCGCAGAAAAACAATGTTTGGTAATCTGCGCAAAGAGGTGGGAGAGCTGCTCAGCAAGATATGCAAGATGGAAGGCGTGACAATAATCAAGGCAGCTACACTTCCAGACCATGTACATATGTATGTATCAATACCCCCTAAAGAAAGCGTGGCGAAAGTAATCGGAAGGATAAAAGGAAAATGCTCGCTTATGCTTTACGACAGGCATCCAGAGTACAGGGAGCGATATAATAGGCATTTCTGGGCACGTGGGTATTACTGTGAGACGGTAGGCAATGTTAACGAGGAGACGATCAAGAAGTATATCGCAGAGCAGTATGAAAGAGACAGGCTCGAGGGAGAGACGAAGAAGTAAAAAAGAGCCGCTTTTAAGCGGCTACCAGTAACAAACAGGTGTTTGTCAGACCGCCTTTAGGCGGCACCGCAACACTGCCCCTGGAGGGGCCATCGCAAACCACCAGCAGGGCTGGTGGTACGTGACTTTGGAACAGCAGCCACCGGATATCATTGACAAATGCCTTGAAATGGATGCCGGGTATGTTTACGACGAAACACCTGAGATCAAAACAGAAACAGACATCGAAAACCTGGAATGGGCATCCGGTGGGTTTCATGATGCCCGCATCATAAAAGAGGAATTACAGGAAGATGGAACCTTGTATTTAAGGTTTGACGGGACATGGGGCTGTGAAATAGAGGTCTGGTTTTGGGGCGATCTTGAATACGACACTTCCAGCAGAGATCCGGAACTGTATGATCCTTACTGGTTTGGATCTACGGTTATTCTGCATGATGGATTTGTGTGTTTCGTAGATGACGATGACATGACGGTAGATCAGATCACGAAGGATTATTGCTATTTTAAAGCAAGGCATATGAAATACAGGATTATCCCTGACTGATAATAGGGGTGTAGGTATATGGCCATGTTGAGCATAAATAACGGATTATATATTGGAGCGGATGGCTGCAGAGGCGGCTGGATCGCCTGTATTCTGGATCATGGTGAGTTGCGTATGGAACGCTATGATTCTGTTGAAGCGCTGATACAGGCGTATCCAGAGTTTGATGCGTTTCTGATTGACATGGCGGTAGGCCTTCGAACAAGCGCGGATCAGTTGAGACCAGACGACTTTGCGCGTAAGGAGCTTGGAACGCGTTCGTCTTCAATATTTCCGATTCCCTGCCGACAGGCGGTGTATGCTGATGCGGAAGAGGACATGAAGCAGGCTAATATCAAGGCTCTCGGCAAAAGTCTCCCAAAACAGACCATCAATATCATTCCGAAGATCAGAGAACTGGATGAGTTCCTGACCAATCATCCAGAATATAAAAATCGGATTCTGGAAAGCCATCCTGAGATCGATTTTGCCAGACTGAATGGGGCAGTTGTGCTGTCCCGTAAGAAGGAATTCCCCGGATTTTCAGAGAGGGTAGCGATCCTGAAGAAATACCTGCCGGGAGAATCATTTTCCGGAATGTGGGACAGAGCGAAGGAATTACACTGTAATCCGGATGATCTGCTGGATGCGATATGCCTGGCAGTCACAGCTGCGCTGGCGTCACAGGGTATGTGCGAGATGATCCCTTCAGAGCCGGAGCAGGATGATACCGGCTTATACATGAAGCTGACAATACCGAAAAAGAATATCGGGATCCCGGCTGATGGGCAGAAGGTCGCTGTTGTAACCGGCGGGGCCAATGGCATAGGAAAGTGCATCACGGAGGAATTCCGAAAGCAGGGCGTGAAGGTCTTTGTGATCGATAAGGCGGCCGGTGATCATTACGTAGGAGATATCTCCGATAAGGCGGTGCTGGAAGCCTTTGCGAAAAAGGTGATCAGTGAGACCGGCGGCATTGATTATCTGATCAATAATGCACTGCCGCTGATGAAGGGAATAGATGAGTGCAGCTATGAGGAATTCCAGTACGCACTGGCTGTTGGTGTTACTGCACCGTTTTATCTGTCAAAGCTGTTTGCGCCATACTTCCGGAAAGGGGCCTGCATTATCAATATCTCATCCTCCCGCGACCGGATGAGCCAGCCGCAGACGGAGAGCTATACGGCAGCGAAGGGCGGGATCGCGGCATTGACACATGCCATGGCTGCCAGTTTTGCCGGAAAGGTCCGGGTGAATTCTATCTCTCCGGGATGGATTGATACGGCATACAAAGTATACGAAGGCGCCGATGCCCTGCAGCAGCCTGCCGGCCGTGTCGGTAATCCGATGGATATCGCGAACATGGTGATGTTCCTTTGCTCCGACAAAGCAGGCTTTATTACCGGAGAGAATATCTGCATTGACGGCGGCATGACAAAGCTGATGATCTATCATGACGATCACGGCTGGACCTATACACCAGGAAAATAAACAGGAGGATCAGCTATGCTTGAGATTGGAACAAAAGCACCGGAGTTTTCCCTGCCGGATCAGAACGGGGAGATGAGAAGCCTTTCGGATTATCGCGGTCAAAAGGTGATCCTGTATTTCTATCCAAAAGATATG
>JAEEZH010000058.1 GCA_016288495.1 Lachnospiraceae bacterium | reverse complement strand
GTTTTAAAAAAACAAGTCTTTTTTTTAACAATCTTTTATCCCCGGCCAAAATCTTTTTATTTACCTCTTCAATACAGCCCTCAACCGTAGTTCACTATGGTGTATGTACAGGTGGTGGTCACCACATTGAAATTGCCGCTGTCGGTTCCTCCGTACCCTCCGTTCAGGACCGCCGACTTCAGATCCATGGAATAGGTGCCGGCGTCCACGTTATAGTATTCCGTCAGATGGGATGAGTTCGACTTTTTCAGCACAAAGGTGAAGGGCAGGCTTGAGCTGTATCCGGGATTGATGACATCCGACCCTTTAAAGGTATACCAGCCTCCGGTCTTGGGATTCTTGATATAGACGCAGACCTTTTCGTCTCCTGACAGTTTGGCAGAGGAGGAAACCTTGATGTCAGGATAAATGGGATATCCCGTCTTATAAAACGAAGTGGCCGAGTAGCTGATGTTCAGTGACGCCTTTGCTATGGTCACCTTCACGCTCCTGAGCGACGTATCATGGTAATTGGAGTTTCCTTTTGAATAGTAATACACTGTATAGCTGCCCGCGTTTACAGCCGTGGGGATCCCGGTGGAAAAGCCGCTGTCGGCTTTCAGGCTGTAATACATGGTCCCGGTGGAACTGCTCCCGGCGTTTACCAGGGACTGGGCCGCTCCCGAATAGGTAAGGGATCTGGCAGAGGGCGCCGTACAGGAGCCGGTCCCTTTATCCACCGTGATGGTAAAGCTGCCGGTGGCCACATTATAGTTGGCAGCCTCCACCCTGTAATATACCGTATGGGTACCCACAGCCGAAAATGAAGGCATGGAGGTTTTATCATATACCCCCAAGGTGGTTCCGTAGGTCAGGGTATAGCCGGAGCCGGGTTCATTTACCACCACCTTTGCTCCTCCTGTACCTGACGAACCGGTATAACCGAAGCTGCCGTTTGTGACTGCCAGGCTCATGTTCTTTTTGGCTATTGTTATATTTACGGAAGAGATCGAAGAATCGTAATGATTTGCATCCCCGGAGCAATAGTAATACACCGTGTAGACTCCGGCGTCCGTTGCAGTGGGCAGGTAGGAAGCGAAGGATGAGGCACTTCCCAGCCTGTACTGCATGGTGCCGCCCTCGGCGCTGCCGGAATTGATCAGGGTCTGGGATACTCCGTTGTATGTCAGGCTTTTGGCGGTGGGGGCGGTCTTTACCCTGCCCTCTGCCTTATCTATCTTCGCGATGACACACTTCTTATCCGAATCATAATGATTCCTGTCTCCCACGCTGTAATACCAGACATAATAACTACCCGCATCCACGGCCGTGGGAATGTATTCATAATAATTCCCGATGGATGTATTTCCCATTCCGTACAGCACCTTTCCCGTGCTGCTGCTCGCCGTATTCATCAGCTTTTTGGCACTGCCGTCGTATACGCTGTTTATCGCCGAAGTCTCGCTGACCTGTCCCGGTGCCTTATCCACAGTCACGCTCACATGCCCGGTCAAAGTCTCATAGTTGTCCTTTTCCAGCCTGTAATATGTGACATACTCCCCTGCATCAATATACACCGGCTTTGTGAAAGACCAGGTCTCATCCTTTGAATCCCTGTAGCTTATGGTCGTCCCGGGAGTATCGCAGCTTATATCCGCCGAATGTCCCCCCGCATTGTACACCGCATCCACATCCTCAGCTTCGTATATGAAGGTATTTTTATTCCACTTTGCGTAAAGACGCAGATCCCCGGTGCTTCCCTTCTCTATTTTTTCAAGCAGCGAACCGGCACTGAGCACGCCGGAGGTGTAAAACCCGTCAAAGGAATAATACTGCCTGAAGGGCTCCCTGAAGACGATCTCATCGTCCATCGTATAATATGAAGGATTGTCCGGATCATTTTCCCCTCCGTTCATCACATAGTCTATCCTGTATTTTTTGTATACAAAATGGGCGCTGTAGGTTCTGCTCCCCACACTCCCCGCAGGTATCACCACTCTCATGGTCTCCCCTGTCAGACCGCCCCCTGTCCATCCGGAAAACTCATACCCCTCCAGGGGAACGGGATTTATCAGCTCGATATCATCCAGCACCGTATATGTTGTGGGATTGTCCTTTGACATCTCACATTTTTCAGGATCGCCTTCATAAGTTATCCTGTACTCGATCAGCTCCCATCTGGCTGTTATCACACGGTTTCTCTTATCGGAAGTATAGATCCTGTCGATCTCGTTTCCGTCTTCATCAAACCACCCCAGGAACTCATAGCCCCTCCGGTACAGAGGAGTCAGATATATCACACCGTCTTTTTCGTCATAGCCCGAAGGGTTCAGATTGTTTGCGCTGAGGGTATTCTCATAACTGATGGAGTGATCGTATGTTTTTTCGGAAGAGGAACCCTGATCCTTTCCCGAGGAGGAACCATCATCCTTTCCCGAGGAGGAATCATGATCTTTTCCCGAGGAGGAATCATGGTCTTTGCCGGAGGAGGAACCATGGTCCTTTCCCGAAGAGGAACCATCATCCTTTCCGGAAGATGAATCATGGTCTTTGCCGGAGGAGGAACCATCATCCTTTCCGGAAGATGAATCATGGTCTTTCCCCGAGGAAGAACCATCATCCTTTCCGGAAGATGAATCATGGTCTTTGCCGGAGGAGGAACCATCATCCTTCCCCGAGGAGGAATCATGGTCTTTCCCCGAGGAGGAAGAACTGTCCTTCTGAGGATCGTCCAGTCTCACATAATCTCCGCCGCTTGTCAGCACAAAATCACCCCCGCAAACGGAACACCTCCATATGCTTCCGGCCCCTTTTCCCTTTCCTTCCGAGATGTTTGTCAGGGAATGCTGCTTAAGAGGATAGTCCGTCAGCTTTTTATCCTCCCTGCTCTCCTGCCCGCATCTTCTGCACTTCATGATACTGTAGGCCGGATCCACACAAGTGGAAGGTACAAAAGAGCTTTCCTCGGGATCGTGCCCCAGTTCCTGCCTTAACACATACATGGAATTGGCTTCATTGGCATATACCTTTTCCACGATATCATGACATTTCGCATCTTCATCACATATCACCTTTATCAGCTCATAGTTTTCATCGGAGGAATTGTCCGTTGCCTTCTCATCCACCACCTTTATCTTCACCTTGTAACGTTTTTTACCTCTCAGCACAAAGATACTGCCGCTGCCCTTTTTCACTCCGGTCACTGCCCCGTTGTCGGTCAAAGTGAAGGCACCGCTTTTGCTCCTTGTAAACCAGTGTTCCTCATATGCCGGGTCGGAAATGCCGTAAATTCCCACACGCTTTGTCTCACCGCATTTAAGCACCAGTTCTCCCGTTGTGAGGGCGGCCTCATCCACCTGGACTTCGCAGTTATACTCCCTGTCCATATAGGTACAGGTTATTACGCACTGACCTTTTTTAAGTCCCCTTATCCTCCCCTTTACCACCAAGGCTATATTCTCATCCGAAGTCTTCCAGGATGCCGACTTATCCGAATCCTTCAGCTTTATCCGGAGCTTTCCCCCTTTTGCCACACAGCCCTTTGTCACGGACAGATAGGGATCCCTTACCCTTATCTTAGTCTTGTACTGTACACCGTTTATCGTGGATAACAAAACAGCTCTTCCCCTGGAAAGTCCGGTGACCACTCCGTTTTCATCCACCATGGCCCGGTCCGCGTACTTTGCGGGAATGGAATATACAGGCTTGAAATCCCCATGTTCAAATCCGCATTTTATGCTCTCTCCCTTGAGCACTGTATACTTTGATCTCTCAAATACAGGTTCGTAAATATTCAGACAGATCAGATATATTTCTTCACCGTGCATGACCTCCCAGGAGGTCCGTCCTGCTTTCTTTGCCCTTATGCTCCCGTTTTTGACACTGACAAGCCGTGCCACCTTTTCCACGGAAAAATCCAGTTCTCCCAGCAGCTCCTGGGGAAAGAAATCCGTAAGCGGCGCCACCTGCCTTCTTACAAGATTTACGGAAATGGTCTTATATTCCGGGGATAATTCCTTATTTTCATTCCTTCCGTAAACCTCCTCCTTCTTTTCTTCAGTTTCATTCCCGCTCACGGATGCCTCTTCCCTGCTGTCACAGTTTTCCATGCAATCGTACGGCCTGTCATCTTCCTGCTCCTGTTCATCCGATGCAGACAGCTTTTCCTCTCCGGTCCCGGTTTCCTCCGATACGCATACATCTTTACCCTCCTTCTCAGTTCCGGCTTCCTCCGGAACACATACAGCTTCCTCCGAAGCATATCCGGTTTCCTCCGGAACACATACAGTTTCCTCCGAAGCATATTCGGTTTCTTCCTGAACACATATCTCTTCCTGTGCCGCACTGACCGTCAGAGCCGGACAAAGCTGTACCGGCAGCAGGCTCAAAGCTACAATAAATGCAATTATCTTATTTGATTCTTTTATATCTTTTTTCATTTCCACCCTCCTGTTTTTCTACAGATTATCTTGCACCCGGGCATAATAATTCCTGCCCTCTTCTCTCACATATCCCTTTACCATCAGATGGAACAAAATGGCGGAAAGCTCAGGCACGGGGATCCGTGTCAGCACGGCTATTTTGTCCATGGGCATGGCGTACAGATCCAGCTGCTCATAAACCTTCCTTTCCAGACGCTCCAGCTTAGGTCTTCCCCCGCCTGGTACTGCCTGTCTGAATTCATATTCCGGATATATCCCCAGGGCGTTCAGCACGCTTTCAGGGCTTGTGGCTATCCCCGCCCCCTGGGCTATCAGTTCATTGCAGCCTGCCGAACAGATATCGTTGATCCTGCCGGGAACCGCATAGATATCCCTGCCCTGCTCCAGCGCGCACCCGACGGTGATCTGGGTTCCGCTCTTTTCCTTGGCTTCCACCACCAGAAGCAGGTCCGACAGGGCGGATATCAGGCTGTTCCTTTCCGCAAAATAAGCCTTCTGTGGCCTTGCGTCCGGTTCAAACAGCGAGATCAGTCCTCCCTTTTCCAGAACCTTCTCATATATTCTTTTATTCTCGGAAGGGTAAACCACGTTCACCCCGCAGCCCAGGATGCCGAAGGAGCTGCCTCCCGCATCACAGGCCGCATTCTGTGCGATACCGTCTATACCCCTGGCCAGGCCGCTCACCACCTGAACCCCGTGAAGGGCAAGAGTCCTCCCGAATTCCTCGGCCGCCAGCCGCCCATACTGGGAACACAGCCTGGAGCCTATTATGGCCACAGTCGGCACGTTCTCATCCGGCAGTCGTCCTCTCACATAGAACCCCGCAGGGGGCCTTGCCAGCCGTTCCAGCCTGTAGGGATAATCCTTATCCAGTCTGCAGACATATCTGCATCCGTTTTTTTCATCATCACTCATACCATCCTCACCATCTTCCGTCTTCAGAAAACATCCCTCTTTATCCGCCCATATTTCCGTAGGTCTTATCCGGGAGCTTCATGGATATGGCTTCATACAGATGCTTCTCGCTTATCCGGTCCGAATCTTCCAGATCCGCTATGGTCCTTGCCACCTTGAGGGTCCTGTGATAAGCCCTCGCCGACATGTTCAGCCGTTTAAATGCCTCCTTGAGAAGCAGGTTTTCCCTTCTTCCCAGCTGGCAGTACTTCATCACCATGGAAGAGCTCATCCCGGAATTCACGCTGATATCCTCTTTCGAAAAGCGAAACTCCTGCCTTTCCCTTGCCGCCATCACATCCCGCAGTATATCCGCGCTGCTCTCCTCCACGAGGCTTTCCCCATTCTCCTGCAGCTCATCCGCTTTAGTCCCCGACAGCTCATCGTAGCTTATCTCTCCCACCTCAATGCACAGATCAATCCTGTCCATCAAAGGCCCGCTGATCCGGGATATATAATTTTTCACGTCACGGGCGCTGCAGCTGCATCTTGTCATATCGGGATAATAACCGCATCTGCAGGGGTTCATGGCTGCGATCAGAAGAAAATCCGCCGGATAGGTATAGTTGGCACTTGCCCTGGCGATATGTACCTTCTTTTCCTCCAGAGGCTGCCGCAGTATTTCAAGCGCCTCCTTTTTAAACTCGGGCAATTCATCCAGAAAGAGTACCGCCTTATGGGCCAGGGAGACGGCCCCGGGTCTGGGAATGCTCCCACCCCCTGCCAGAGCCTGGGGCGTGCAGGTATGATGGGGACTCACCACCGGTCTTTTCAGGATCATCCCGCATTCCGGCAAAAGACCTGCCACGGAATAGATCTTGGTCAGTTCCAGACATTCCTCTCCGGAAAGCGGCGGAAGTATCCCCGCCACACGGCTGGCAGCCATTGTCTTACCTGCTCCCGGCGGTCCTATCATAAGCAGGTTGTGAAGACCCGCTGCCGCGATCTTCATACATCTTTTGATCAGCGGCTGACCCCTGATATCCGAAAAATCCTCATCTGTTTTATCCACGGCATTTTTCAATATCAGGTCAAGATCAGCCTTTACGGGTTCGATCACTGCTTCGCCTGAAAAATGAGCATACATTCCCAGCAGCGAGTCCACGCCGTAAACCGAGATCCCGTCCACCATTGCCCCTTCTGCGGCGTTTTGAACAGGTACAAAACAGGCGCTGTAGCCCATTTCCTTCGCCTTGAGGACCCGGGGCAGCACGCCGGTTATCCCCTGGATATCACCGTTCAGGCTAAGCTCGCCCATCACACAGCAGTCCCTCAGAGCATTCCTGTCTATCAGGTCCATGCACACCATCATGGATAAAGCGATGGGCAGGTCAAAGGCAGTCCCCTGCTTTCTGACACTCGCCGGAGAGACATTGATGGTGATCCTTTTGACGGGAATGGTAAAGCCGCTGTTTTTTAATGCAGTCCTCACCCTTTCCCTTGCTTCCTTCACTTCCGAGCCCAGATAGCCCACCAGATCCATGACCGGCAGGCCGTCCGATATGTCAGCCTCCACGGATACCGGCAGCACCGACAGGCCGCTCAACGCGAAGGAATTGATGCAAAAATACATCCACACCTCCATTTCCGCGCCATGCGCAAAGTGCAGTTTTGTTTTCCGGTGACACCGCTACAAACACACAAAAAACGGTGCCGCTAAAATATGTAAAAATGGGATCCTGCGACGATATGAAATTCGCGTCGCCATGAAATCCTGCGAACGGATATGAAATGATTTTGATCCGCTCGATATGTTAAGAATAATAAATAAAATACGGCCTTGTGTCAAGTGGAAAATCATCCACCGGCACAAGGCCATACTGTCAGCACTATGTATTACAAAAGATCAAAAAACAGTTTCCTTTATAAACACTTTGGGATATTTTTGCAATAAATCATCCGCCCAGATGACTGCGTCTGAGCTGACCGCAGGCAGCATTGACATCACTGCCCAGTTCCCTGCGTATGGTGGCATTCACATGATGTTTAAGCAGCATATCCCTGAAGTGCTCGCAGCTTTTTATCCCCGGGCGTTTCAATCCGCTTTCCGTCACCGGATTTACGGGAATGAGATTTACATGGGCTCCCAGGCCCTTAAGGAGTGCTGTGAGCTGCGATGCATCCTCATCGGAATCATTGCTGCCCGCCACCAGGGCATATTCAAAGGTCACCCTTCTCCCGGTCCTGTCAAAATAATACCTGCAGGCCTCCATCAGTTCATCCAGGGAATAAACCTTTGCCACCGGCATCAGTTCCCTTCTTTTTTCATCATTGGGAGCATGCAGCGAAATGGCCAGTGTGATCTGTAGCTTCTCATCCGCCAGTTCCCTGATCTTAGGCACCAGGCCGCAGGTGGACACCGTAAGATTCCTCTGGCTGATATTAAGGCCGTTTTCATCCGATATCATCCTTATGAACCGCAGCAGGGCTTCATAATTATCCAAAGGTTCTCCGCTGCCCATCACCACCACATTCGACACACGCTCCCCGCAATCCTTCTGTATGGCATACACCTGGGCAAGCATCTCGGAGGCCGTCAGGGATCTGACACAGCCGTCCACCGTGGATGCACAGAACCTGCAGCCCATATTGCAGCCCACCTGGGACGAAATACACACACTGTTGCCGTGCTTATACCTCATGAGCACGCTCTCTATCACATTATCATCATGAAGGGCAAAGAGATATTTCACCGTGCCGTCCTTTGCCGAAGACAGACGTTTTATCTCCCGTACGCCATAAAGGGGACAGCTTTTTAAAAGCTCTCCCCTCAGGTTTTTCGACAGATCGCTCATGGCTTCATAATCATCCGCCAGTTCCTTATGAAGCCATTTATAGATCTGCTTTGCTCTGAATTTTTTCTCTCCCATGAACAAAACCAGCTCTTCCAGTTCTTCCATGGACATGGATCTGATATCGGTCATAACACGATATCTCCCTGTGTCTTATTCGTTCAGGAAATACAAGGTATAATTTTCGCTGCCGAAATATTCATCCTCATAGACCATTTTTTTGGTAAAGATCTCAGCCTGCCTGTCGTAGTCCACCAGATTCGGCTCCTGCCATTCCCACATACCGAAATCAGTATACAACTTCGGCATGAGCTTTTCAATCTCTTCCTCTGACTCGTACTCCGTCACTTCGCTGTTACCATCCTCATCCGTCTGCGTCACCCTGATGCTGTCGATCACATCCAAAGGGACCTGTTCATCCATATATATCCCGTGCTGCTTCAGAAAAGCGACTGTATTTTCGTAGTCATCGTATACCGGATAATTCAGATAAAAGATATCGCCGGATATATAATCCTGGTAATCATCATCCCCGGTAAACTGGACGGTCCCCTTGGACAGATGGAATCTCGATACAGAATAGGAATACTTTTCGTCTATATCCTTTTTATATGCTTCCATAAAGTCTCTTATGTAGGTTCCGTCTATCATTTTGCTCTCCCTGCAGCCGTTGTAAAAGCTGAGCTTATGATGTTCACCTGCCGACGCTACCACATTCACGAAATCCTCTTCACACTGGAAGACCGTGCTTCTGTATTCCGGGGAAGTGGTGATCCTGTCAAGCAGGGCCGTATCCGTATCCACGGGAATGTATATCACACGATAAACCGTCTTCCCGTTTTTAAGATTGTAAGCCACCACATAATTCCATCCGTTGGGACCGTTTATCTCATCCTCTTCCAGATCCAGCATATAAGCCCTGGCAAATCCGTTGTAGGTCCTGTCATACTCGCTCTTAAGCCGCTGTCCCGTACGTGCAAGTTCCACCACATAGCTGATGTTTTTCAGCATCATAAGATTTAATCTTTTTTCTCCGTCGTATATCTCCTCATACACGCCGTAATCGTTTTTTTCATAGTAGGGCAGACAATTGTTATCATAACTCATCAGTCCGCAGCTTTCTATGCTGTTCTCGGACGGGATATAATTCTCATAGCCTGTCAGATCAAAGCGGCACACTATCACCACGGCGATTATAACAGCCGAACTTATTGCGATGTGATACAGCTTCTTTTTTGCATTTCCGTCTATCAGCAGTGCCTGCATCATCACACAGATCAGAGCCGAGCTTATGATGACTCCCGCGAAGACCACCGGGACATCGCCGCCTGTCACATTCTCCATCATAATGGCTGTGAACAGTGCCGTAAAGACCGCGATGATCATCTTGACGGCATATCCGACCCTGACGTAGACAAAAGGCCTGCCTGCCGACTCCATGGGACGCTTTTTATACAGAAGGAACGCAACCACTGTAAATATTATGAAAAACAGCAGGAGTTTTATATCAAAACCCAGATTCTTTTCAATATGACTTCTGACAAGCGTCATGCCAAAGGGCTCCGTGCCGCTGTAGAATTCGGGCATATGGTTAGTGATATAGCAGGCCATGGGTGAGAAAAAGTGCAGACGGTCTTCACCGTTACCATTAAACCAGGTGGCGTAATAGGTAACCCCGCAGGCATCCACTGCCATATAGAACACGTCCTCAACCAGGAGCAAAAAACCGTTGAGCAGCATGGACACCAACAGATTGCCCGAAAGCATGGAAGCGACTGTGCTGATGGAATATACTGCCGAATACAGGAGCATCAGTTCCAGAAGCTGTATGATACCCTGGGGGATCATTGCGCTGTTCATCGCCCCCATCACGCCGGCGGACAGAAAGCATAATATGAAGCTGACTGTTATCGAGATATAGAATATCAGCAGACCGTTTACATATATCGCCGTAAATCTCTCCTTTTTCGTATGGGGCGATGATTCATAAAAATCCACCGTAGCTCTGTTAAAAAGATAGGCAAAGCCCTGGGTCGCGGTCAGCACGGCCAGAAGGACCGCTGCGGCGAATCCCACCAGGTTCCCGCTTATCAGCGTGTTGAATACATTGACCAGCCTCACTCCCATGGGAACCGAGGTGTCGAACATATTCAGATTTATGGTACTGATAAATGCTATGACAGAGGCAACCGGATAGATCAGCAGGCATGAAATGGCAGTTATGACCACCACCCATTTTCTGCGTGCAAAAAGGGCTCTCTGGCTCATGCCATCCGGAACTTTCACCTTCTTTGTCTCAGCCTGTGATGAGTTTTCTGACATCATATCCTGCCACCTCCGTTTCACTTATAAATATTTCCTCGAGAGTCAGACTTAAATTCTCAAAGAATATCATTTCCTCTTTTGCAAACAAAGCCTCTACCGTTTCCCTGTCCCCCCGGAGGGTATAGGTATGCAGACGTCCTCTCTCCTCATGGAGCATGATATCAAGCGCCTTTTCAAACTCTTCACGCCTGCCCTCATCCGCAAACACGCACTGTACCTTCTGCAGGTTGAGCTTCATATCGTCTATATCCTTTGACAGAAGCACTCCGCCCTGATGAAGGAGTCCCACATGTTCGCAGATATCCTCCAGTTCTCTCAGGTTATGACTGGTGATGACCGGAGTGAAATCCCTCTCATCTATCTCCTTTGCCAGCAGGGCCTTGGCCGCCTGCCTCATCACCGGATCCAGACCGTCAAAGGTCTCGTCGCAGTACAGATATCTGGTCTTTGCGCACAGCCCCAGGATCAGGGAAAGCTGTTTTTTCATACCCTTGGAATAGGTATATACCTTATTGCCTTTTTTCAGGTTAAACTCATCCAACAGCTTATCAAAACGCGCTGTGTCAAAGCCCTCATATATACCGGCATAATAATTCTTCATGGTATCCGCATCGGCCCACTGGAAAAAGAAAGCTTCATCGGGGATAAAGAATATCTGCTTTTTCACCTGCGGATTCTCATAAACCTGCTCCGAATCCACCTTTATATCTCCGCTGTCCGCCTTGAGTACGCCTGACATCATACGCATCAGTGTGCTCTTCCCGGCTCCGTTGGTACCGATGAGGCCGAATACATGATTGTCGGCTATGGTCAGATTCAGATCGTTCACCGCCTTTATCCCGCCTTCAAAGGATTTGTTCAGGCCGCTTATCTCAATCATTTTTCATGCCCTCCTTTGCTTTTTTGATCAATTCATCCACATTAAGATGAATGCTCCTTGCCTCTTCAAACAGCCGCTTCAGTTTTTCCACCAGTTCCAGACTCTTCTTCTGCGTCAGGTCATCCCCGGCCTTGACAAAGTTTCCTCTTCCCTTTACAGCGTAAATATAACCGTCGCTTTCCAGCAAAGCGAAAGCTTTTTGAACCGTGTTGGGATTGGTGCCCAGTTCAATGGCCAGAGTTCTTACAGACGGCAACTGCTCATCGTTTTGGAGCACGCCACAAAGTATCATCTGTCTGTAATAGTCTGCGATCTGTTCATAGATAGGCTTCGGATCTCTGTAGTCTATTATCTTCAAGATCATTCCCCCTTTTTTGGTGTTCTATGTGTACTATGCGAAGTAGTACAGTTAATATACACCATACAGTCTGCAAAAGTCAAGAGGAAAAATAAATTTTTTTAATATGGGAAATATTTAAGAATTCTTACTGATTCAAAGCCTCGTTCCTGCTCTCTCCCAGGCGTTCTTCCATGCTCTCCTGGTCTATGGACAGGGCGAGGGTCGTGGCAGATGAGATAAGACCTCTCCTGCAAAGGTCAAAAAGGGAATCGTCCATGCTTATCATACCCTGGTCCGAGCTTTCTCTGACCACATCCATTATCTTCAGGGTCTGACCGGAACGGATATATGAAGCTATCTTTTTGTTGTTCAGCATGATACCGTAAGCGGGGATACGTTCACCCTCGCCTACGCCGTCGCACAGCTGTCTGGTGACCACAGCCCGAAGGCATGATGCCAGCTGGTTACGCGCCATCTCCTGCTGATATTCGGGAAAAAGCGCTATGATGGAATCTATGGTCTCCACAATGCCGGTGGTATACATGGCCGAAAATATCAGTCGTCCTGTCTGGGCGGCCCTGAAGGTCCTGGTGGCCACTTCCTCATCCGGCAGGGTACTCAGGCTGATCACATCTGCGTCTTCCCTCAATGCAGCGCCAAGGCCCGTCAGATAGGAAGCTGTATCCAGCCCTATCTCCCGCTGTGACACTATTGAATTCTTATGGCTGTGAAGGTATTCGATGGGATCTTCCAAAGTGACTATACAGGCCTGACGGACCTCGTTGATACGGTCGATCATGGAGGCCATGAGCGTGCTCTTGCCGCTGCCTGAAGGTCCCGAGATAATGATGAGTCCTCTGTGTTTATTGCACAGATCCAGCACCACATCGGGTATCATCAGCATCTGGGGATCGGGTATCTCCATCTCCACCAGACGAAGAGCCAGCGTGATGCTGCCCCTTTGCTTGTAGGCGTTAACCCTGTATCTGCCGGCTCCCGGAATGGATACCGACAGGTCGATCTCACCGGCGTTTTCGAATTTGTCTCTCTGAATAGGGGAAACTATACCGAGAAAGACCTCCAGCGTATCGGCTGTCGTCATCCTCTGGAACGGCGTGGGGCGCAGTTTTCCGGAAACCCTGATCAGCGGGGACACCCCCACCGTGATATGTATATCGGAAGCGCCGTTTTCCCCGGCATATTTCAGAAGTGCGTTCAGATCAAGCATATCGGCTATACATTAATGCTCTTGAGCATCTCCTTATCCACCACGCATCTGTTGTCCATGGTCTTCATGACATCCTTTATCTCCAGTCCCAGGCTGGATCTGGCCAGATCGATGATGGTATTGTTGGAGAACTGAAGCACCATGGGCTTTAACACATCGTCGTCATTTGCCGCTATCACCAGACCCTTCTCTCCGTTGGTCAGCTCTATGGTACAGCCGTTGGTCAGGAAATTGATGCTGTCCACCAGAGCGGAAACCACCTTGGGGTCAAAAACCCCCGGATTGGCCTTAAGGAATTTAAGGGCGCTTATCTCGGAAGAAGGCTCTCTGTAGTCGTTCATGGCCGTCATGGTATCAAAGGTCTCGGCCACCATAAGGATCCTGGCTCCGATCACTATCTTGTCCAGGCCGTTGGCCGGCAGGATCCCGCGCTTAAAATCATTGAGGGCCTTATTAGACTGGACCACTATACGTTTTATGTTGGGCTGGGAAGTAAATACCTCCTCCACCAGCGAAGAGCCTTCGCGCTCGTATCTGTCCATCTGGGCCTGCTCCTCATCATTAAGGGCAGTTCCCTTTTCCTTCAGTTCTTTGGGAGCTCTCAGCTTACCCACATCGTGGACCACTCCCGCTATCACCGCTTCACTCTGCCCATCCAGACGTACATTGAGAACGTGTGCCATCATGGCGCAGAGCATGGACGTGTTCAATGAATGTTTGAACACGTAATCATCGTTGCTCCTCAGATTCTGTACAAAATTTATCTTTTTCGTGAGCCTGCCGTAGCGCTTTACCATCTCCGCCACAAACATCTGTATCTTGGGAGCCTTGCCCAAGTTCACGATGGATTCCAGTTCATCCTTGATCTGGAATACCGCCACAGTCTGGAACCGCTCAAATTCCATATCATCCTCACTCATGGGAGGTACCGGCTCCGCCGGTTCCAGGATATACAGACCTATGAGACCGAAATTCTTAACGGAATCTATACCCTGATCCGTAAGCTTTGAGTTACGGTCATACAAAAGGACTCCCTTTTTATTGTATATGGGTTTTGCAAGTCTCATGCCCACCTTAAGGTCGGCGTTTTTTACAAAAAGCATACGGAAATCTCCTTTTCTCAAGATATAACAATTTTACAACATTTCCACCTGTATTATCAAGAAAAAACTATGATTCATCAAGTTTCAGCACGGACATGAACGCTTTCTGGGGGATCTCCACATTTCCTATCTGCCTCATGCGCTTTTTTCCTTCCTTCTGTTTTTCCAGAAGCTTCTTCTTTCGCGTGATATCTCCGCCGTAGCACTTTGCCAGCACATCCTTCCTCATGGCCTTTACGGTTTCCCTGGCGATTATCTTTGAACCGATGGCTGCCTGGATAGGGATCTCAAACAGATGTCTGGGGATCTCCTCCTTAAGCTTTTCGCACATTTTCCTGCCTCTTTCGTAGGCACTGTCCGCATGTACGATAAAGGAAAGGGCATCTATCTCCTCCCTGTTGATGAGGATATCAAGTTTTACCAGCTTGGCGGTCTCATAGCCTTTAAGCTCATATTCAAAGGAAGCATAACCTCTGGACCGTGACTTGAGTGCGTCAAAAAAGTCATATATTATCTCGTTGAGGGGAAGCTGGTAAGACAGCATGACCCTGGTCTGTTCTATATATTCCATTCCCTTGCTGACGCCGCGTCTTTCCTGGCACAGCTGCATGATGGGACCCACAAATTCGGTGGTCACCATGATCTGGGCATCCACCACGGGTTCCTCCATATATTCTATCTCCGAAGGGTCCGGCAGATTGGAAGGATTGGTCAGTTCTATCATCTCCCCGTCAGTCTTGTGTATACGGTAAACCACTCCGGGAGCGGTAGTCACCAGATCCAGATTATACTCTCTCTCCAGTCTCTCCTGTATGATCTCCAGATGCAGCAGTCCCAGAAAACCGCATCTGAAACCAAAGCCCAGAGCCACCGAGGTCTCGGGTTCATAGAAAAGAGAAGCATCGTTGAGCTGAAGCTTTTCCAGCGCATCCCGAAGATCCGGATATTTTGCGCCGTCCGCGGGATACAGCCCGCAATATACCATGGGCTGGACCTTTTTATATCCCGGCATGGCTTCGTCACAGGGGTTATCGGCATCCGTTATGGTATCGCCCACCCGGGTATCCTTGACGTTTTTGATACTGGCGGTAAGATACCCCACCATGCCTGCAGTCAGTTCATCACAGGGAATGAACTGTCCGGCCCCGAAATAACCGGTCTCCACCACTTCAAACTCGGCGCCCGTGGCCATCATCCTCACGTGGCTGCCCTTGCGCACGCTTCCGTCCATGATCCTGAAGAACACGATCACCCCCTTGTAGGGGTCGTATATGGAATCAAAGATCAGTGCCTTCAGGGGCTTGTCCGTATCCCCCACCGGGGCAGGGATCTTATGGACTATGGCCTCCAGCACCTCATCTATACCTATGCCGTTTTTGGCAGAGATAAGGGGAGCGTCCTGAGCCTCTATGCCTATGACATCCTCTATCTCGTCCTTTACCCTCTGGGGGTCCGCCGAAGGCAGATCTATCTTGTTTATCACCGGGAATACGTCCAGATCATGATCCAGGGCCAGATACACGTTTGCCAGGGTCTGGGCCTCGATCCCCTGGGCTGCGTCCACCACCAGGATGGCTCCGTCGCAGGCGGCCAGGGATCTGCTCACCTCATAGTTGAAATCCACATGTCCGGGGGTGTCGATCAGATTAAATATATACTCGTTTCCGTCCTTTGCCTTATAGATGGTCCTCACGGCCTGGGACTTGATGGTGATCCCCCGCTCCCGCTCCAGCTCCATATTGTCCAGTACCTGGGCCTGCATTTCCCTGTCGGTCAGAAGTCCCGTACCTTCTATTATCCTGTCGGCCAGAGTGGATTTCCCATGGTCGATATGGGCCACTATGCAAAAATTTCGGATAAATCTGCTGTCCATTATATAAAAAGTCTCCTTTCAGTGTTGACAAATCAACCGTTTTTTTATAGAATACTCGTTGTGTCTTTTGCTTTGCTTTCCGTGTCTCAAAAAGCATGACACAGATTTGAACAGTAAATGGTTATGTTTCGGAGGTTATCATGGCAAATATCAAATCAGCCAAAAAGCGCATCCTCGTGACCAAAACCCGTTACGAGAGAAATAAGGCAATCAGATCCGGCGTAAAGACCGCCATCAGAAAGGTCTATGCAGCCGTGGATGCAAAGGATAAGGCAGCAGCCGATGAGGCTTTAAAGGGAGCCATCTCAGCTCTTTCAAAGGCCGCTTCAAAGGGCGTTATGCACAAGTCCACCGCATCCAGAAAGGTGTCACGTCTTTCCCTTGCAGTCAATAAGATCGAGGCATAAGAGTGCATCACATTTTTACAAAGACCGCTCCGGCATATGCCGGAGCGTTTTTTTGTCTTTATCAGGATACTTCCTTCTTCTCTTCCGGTATGAAACGTACCATCACCTTTGCCAGCTCATTGAGGTCAATGGGCTTTTGCAGATACCCGTTCATCCCCGCCAGGATAAACTGTTCTTCCATATCCCTGGCCGCCGCATTTGCGGTAAGGGCCACTATGGGAATACTCTCCAGCACGGGGTTCCCGCTCTTTCTTATGGCAGTTGCCGTCTCCAGGCCGTCCATCTCGGGCATGATGTGATCCATAAAGATGAGGTCAAAGAAGGTATCCTGCTCCAGAAGGGCCAGGGCCTCACGGCCGCTTGAAGCCGTCTCCATCATAACCTTATAGTGGCTGAGCAGAGCCTTTGCAACCTCCAGATTGACCTGGTTGTCATCCACCAGGAGCACGCGGCTCCAGGGTGCGGTAAAGGGCACCACAGGTTTCTTTGAGGCTTTGACTTCCTTGCTCTCATTATAATCATAGGGGGTGGGATCAAATACCTCCTGGGGAAGGGTGAAGGTGATCCTCGTTCCCTTCTCGTATTCACTCTCCACTCTTATGGAACCGTTCATCAGCTCCACCAGTTCCTTTGTGATGGCAAGGCCCAGACCTGTTCCCTTTATACGGTGATTACGTCTGGTATCCGCCTGTTCATAGGCCGAAAAGATCTTGTCCACCTCATCTTCCCTGATACCTATCCCGGTATCCCATACACAACAGGTCATCACGCCCTCTTCGGGAGCGGTTATGGTCCAGCTGATATCCAGCCCTATCTCACCCTCTTCGGT
This sequence comes from Lachnospiraceae bacterium, assembly GCA_016288495.1. Taxonomy (GTDB): domain Bacteria; phylum Bacillota; class Clostridia; order Lachnospirales; family Lachnospiraceae; genus UBA1753. The sequence continues at coordinate 22,572 of JAEEZH010000058.1, read as the reverse complement.
AAATTTGATGGCATTGTTCAACAGGTTTATCAGTATCTGCCTGATGCGCATACCGTCTCCGATGAGTCCGTCGCTCAGGTTCGGATCTATGTTGGTGACCAGCGAAACGGGAGCTTCACCGATCTGGATATACATGATGTTTTTGACTTCCTGAACGATCTCATGGAAGAAATATCTGTCGGGAACAATCTGGAATTTTCCGGCCTCTATCTTTGACAGATCCAGGATATCATTGATGATACCCAACAGATTGTTTGAGGAAGTCTTTATATTCTCGGCATAGTTTTCCACCACGTTTGAAGTGGACTCCTGAAGTATCAGGTCCGCATAGCCTGCTATGGCATTCACGGGAGTGCGTATCTCATGGGAAACAGAGGAAAGGAAGTCGGATTTTGCCCTGTTGGCACTGTCCGCGAATCTCTTTCCGATGAAGGTGGCCATGCTATTCGTGATCTCCATCAGGGTATCCTCGAGCATCGCTCTCATGGCGCCCTTAAAAGTGGCTCCCTGGAACAGGAAATAGCCTCCGTCCTCACTGATATCCGCACTGTCGCACAAAAATACATCCGGCTTCTGTCTCAGGCCGCTGACGTCCGTATCCGTGCCCAGTATCTTTCCTATGCTGTCATTCTCGGCCTCCACGGATATCCATTCATAGACACATCTGTACACATTCCTGATGGAGGTACCCTTCAGGATCCTCACGGAATCCAGGCGGTACATATTGCCTATACGGTCCAGCAGCAGATTGACCGCACTCTCGAAATCCTTTGACCTCTCCAACAGGTTGAAGGCAAAGCTCACCATATCGCTTCTGTAGCTGTCAGCCTCGCCGTCATAATATCCCCTGTCAGCCTCGCTGATCTGAGTGCCCTCCTCCAGGGCATTAAGGGATTCAAAAACATCCATCCTGATATTCATTCCCTCGGGAATATCCTCACTGACAAAGACTCTTGAAAGCTCCGTCCTGATCCTCACCATGAGCTGGTCTGTCATGGCAGGGTTCCTGTTTACCAGATAGAGGACAAATTCCGTCCTGGAAAGGCGTACCGGCAGATCCATATCCGAGATCTCCTCAATGAGAATATCCGCCAGCCTCAGAAGGAGCGCGTCCAGATAAACCTGACCGCAGGTCTTGGCGATCTCATCCGCATTTTTAAGGGCTATATACAGAAACTGCTGTGTATCTGTCCTGCCCACCTGGGTCATATGTCTGCGTATGATCCTGACGCCCACTATCTTATCGTAGAAACCGGTCAGGGAATCCTTTCTGGAAGTATGCAGAAACTCCTGTTCCTCAAGCTTCGCTTCGGTGATGTTTCTGATCTTTCCGACGATCCTCACCGCATAATTATCCTCATAAATCAGGTTGCTCTCTACCTCAAACCAGTCAAAATCATCCCCATTTACCATCCTGATCTGGACCAGATCCTGATCGTTTCCGGCTATGATGCTCTCAATGAGACGTACATCATCGGGATGGAGCACGTGCCCGCTCTGGAGCATTACCATCATATGCTCGATGACCACTGCCTCCCTGGCCTCTTCACGGTCTCTCTTATCGCTTCCCAGAAGCACGCCGTAATAGGTAAACCTGTCCTCCGCTATGTCGTATTCATAGATCACGTCCCTGGAGCTTTCAAGGGCCAGCTCATATCTCTTTGTGGCCCCCTCCAGCCTCATGGCCAGATGGTTTTCCTCTTCTATCCGCTTTTTCACGTTAAGGGCTATAAAATATGCCACCGGCGATACTATGAGAAACTCTATGGTGTAGATCCCCAGACCTAAAAAGGCCGACGAAAAGGCGCTGCGGTAACTGTCGGTCTTAAGAAAGGCTTCATAGAGCACAATGGCAAAAAGCAGCAGATAATTCATGACCCCGGAAAAAGCCGTCAGTATGGGGTCAAAATATAATAGGGAAATAACAACACCCAATACACAGGCCAGATAAAGCCTGCTCTGGGGGACCATATTGAGAAAGGCCACAAAGATGGAAATATCGATGACTATATAATATTTGAGAAAGGTATTGTCTACCTTAAAGCGGCTGATGATATAAGGCGAAAGCAAAAAGAAACAGCACGCAGGGACCAGAGCGGTTACCTGCCCTGCGGAAAAAGAAAAGATATGCCGGCTGACCAGAAGATAGAAAACAAAGATCAGCGGAACAAAAAACAGCAGCGCTTTTGTCAGTCTCTCATTAACCCTTATGTCATTTTCCAGGAAATAATCATTCTTCATTTATCTCTATTTCTCCGCCCTCCCAGGTCCTGAGCTTGACCGTACCGCCGGAATTCTCGATTATGTATTCTGGAAGCAGCGGTATCTTTCCCAGGCCGAAGGGAGCATTCAGAATGTATGTGGGAATCGCAAGTCCCGATGTCTGTCCTCTTAAATAGCGCATGATCTCCAGCCCCTCTGATATGCGGATGGAAAAATGTCTGGTACCCATCACCTGCTTGGGATGGAAAATATAATAAGGCTTTACCCGGGCCATCAGAAGCCTCTCATTCAGCAGCCTGACTATATATTTATCATCGTTTATCCCCTTAAGGAACACCATCTGGTTACCCAGGGGTATCCCTGCGTCTGCCAGGGCCGTACAGGCTCTCTTTGCCTCCACGGTCACCTCGTCAGGATGGTTAAACTGCAGATTGATAAAAAGCGGATGGTATTTCTTAAGCATCGCGCAAAGCTCAGGAGTGATCCTCTGGGGCATGGTAACGGGGACCCTGGTACCTATCCTCAATATCTGGACATGTTCTATGGTACGCAGCTCCCTGAGGACAAATTCGATATATGAATCGTCCAGAAGAAGGGGATCTCCGCCTGTCACCAGCACATCCCTGATTTCTTCATTTTCCCTGATATACTGTATGGCCGCAAGGATATCTTCCTTTGACCTGGTGGAATCGCATTCCCCGATAAGCCTTCGCCTCTGACAATGTCTGCAGAACATGGCGCAGGAGCTGGTAACATTTATGATGAGCCTGTCCGGATACCTTCTGGTGACACAGGGAGCCGGGTTTGTATGCTCTTCATCCATGGGATCGGCGCTGCCGTAATCATCCATCTCCATTATGCTGGGGATGGCCATCCTGTTTATGGGATAGGTATGGTCCGACTGTGACATGAGAGACAGATAATAGGGGGTGCAAGCCCATCTGTAAGTCTTTTCCACATCGGTTATCCCCTTTTTCTCCTCCTCTGAAAGGCTTAAGAATTCACCTATCACATCGGCGGAGGATATGCGGTTTTTAACCTGCCATTTCCAGTCGTTCCACTCATCTTCACCGGCACCGAAATACTCCAGAAGGCGTTTTTTCATACCGGCCACGTCTTTTTTCTTTTCCTCTTCTATGTGCGACTTCCTGAAAGAGACATAATCACTCATCGCCGCCTTCAGCTGCCCTGCTCTGTTTAAGGAAATCTCTCTTGAACTCTCCATTTGATAAATAATCTCCGTCAAAATTTATATCTGCAGGGACTCAAGAGCCCCTTCATAATCATCCATGCCTTCTTCCACAGCCTGTTCGTAACGTCTGAGCTTTTGCTCCCAGCGCGCCGACACTTCGTCACCGGTATGGACGGGCAGATCATAATTTTCCCTAAGATAGTCCCCCAGATATCCGGAAAACTTATGGGCGCCCACCACATTCATATGCTGGCCGTCGTCGATATAATCCACTCTCACATCGACTCCCATATCATCCACATACTTTGTGAAATTCACATAGTTAAGACCCTCGGCCTCACCGATATCCCCCATCATCTCATCGTATTCATCATACCATCCCGTCTGAAACGAAGGCGTCCGCATCAGAAACAGCTGTATCCCCTGTTCCCTGCACAGGGAGATGATCCTGTGAAGATAATCGGAAGATTTTGCCGGAAAGGCCTCAAGGGGAGGCTCCGAATTCTCATATATATGCTGCTCGGGAGCTATGCCAAAGTCCATCAGATAACCATCGTAGGTCACATCGGCTCTTTTAAAAGCATATAGCCAGTCATCCCCGCTAAGCTCCTTCCATCTGGAATGGAAACGAAGGACCGGGAAAAAGTAGGATAAGACCTCCTCATCTTCCCCCTTTGAACTCAGAACGGCCCCCAGCTTTGATGCGGGATCCCTCATTCCGTCTATGGCTTTACGGTTGGACGGCTCCTCTATGAATTCCTCACCGTTCCTCACAAAGCTGATATCCAGTACCACCAGTGAAGGCTTTGTGTATCTGAGAGTATCCTTCAGCATATAATAGCTCTGCCACATGGTCTGTGACGCATTGGAGCGGTCGTAGGAAGTAAATCCGGCAGTTTTCCACATATGGGCCGGGCTCACGCAGTAATGTACGGTAGATGCCCCCAGGAAGACCACATCGGGGTCCTTTGCCTGTGTATAAAACTCACCTGTTATCCGGCCGTCGGTATTTTCTTTTATGTATTTCGGCGTGAACACCCTGTCCGCTATCATCAGGCAGGCCACGGTGATCACCACCGCCGCCATGGGTCTTAAATACTTTATCATGTCACCTCAGAACTGAAGATAAATAAATGTCCTGGCATCATATCCCGGTCCGTAACTGCCGAATATCACAACGGCTATGACCAGGGCCGCACTGATGGCCCATCTCAAAGGGAGGGGAGCCTTCATTACCCTGTCGGTAACGCTGCCACGTCTTTGTATCAGATCAAAAACAAACATGATCACGATCCCGATGACAGCTGCCTTAAGTTCCTTTTCATCCAGTCCCAGCCCGGTGATCACATCCATGGCGGGGACGGATATATCCGTAAGGGCTTTTCTGATCACGAAAAGTGCCTGTGATATGCCTTCGGATGACAGGTCAAAGACCCTCAGGAAGCTCATTATCAGGAAGGTCCGCACCACCCTGAAAAGCCGCTGGGCAAATGTGCCCTCCCATTTCATAAGGGCGTTTATCCGTCCATACAGGCCCTCACACTCGGTGGAAATGAGGATGATGAGGAAATTCAGCAGTCCCCAGACGATATATCTCCACTGGGCGCCGTGCCACAGTCCCGTGGTAAACCATACGGTAAACATGGCTATATATATGGGAACCCTTTTCCCTAGGGCTTCGCCGAAGATCTTCCTGCACTTTTTCCCCAGGTCTATCATCCCCTTGGAAACCGTCATGGGATAAAAGATATAATCCCTGAACCAGGTACCCAGCGTCATATGCCAGCGGTTCCAGTACTCCGAAACGGATTTGCTGAAAAAGGGTCTGTCAAAATTATCCGTGACATTTATCCCGAACAGCCTGGAAACGCCTATGGTGATATCTATTCCTCCGGAAAAATCCCCATAGATCTGCATGGAATAAAAGAAGATGGCGATGAGCAGATACACCCCTCTCACTTCCTTGTACTGACCGATGGTATTTGTCACGTATACGGCCACTCTGTCCGCGACCACCAGTTTCTTAAACAGCCCCCAGAATATCCGGTACAGTCCGTATTTCAGATTCAGGCTGTCCCATGATGCCCCCGTGAACAAAGTCTTTGACAGTTCGTTGAAACGGCTGATGGGGCCCTGTATGATCTGCGGGAAATAGCTGACATAAAGGGCGGTCTTCAGGAAACTCTTTTCATATTCATATTTTCCGTAATACAGATCTATGAGATAGCCCATAGACTGGAAGGTATAAAAGCTGATACCCAGCGGAAGCACGGGATTGATAAAACCGATAAAATCCGTGGAATGAAAGATGTTCAGCTTTATGAGATTTACATTCGCTATGACAAAATCTCCGTACTTAAGTACCGCAAGGATCCCGAAATTGAACAACAGCGCCGCCGTCAGCAAAGTCTTTTTCCTGCTCTTGTTCTTTTTCTTAAGAGCCTTTTTCTCTTCCTTTTGTACTCCCTCGGCGGCCAACGCTTCTTTAAGCGATATATCGGCCCTGTCCATCATGCCGCCCACAAAATAGGTGCTCACCGTGGTGACTATGATGTATATCACGTATTTGTTGCAGGCCATCACATAAAACACATAACTGAATATGAGAAGGATGATGTACCTGAACCTGGCCGGAACTATATAGTACAGTACCAGCGCAGCCATCACAAAAAGGGCAAAGGAAAGAGATGCGTAACTCATCAGCCCTCCAGGCCCTCGATAAGAGCCACTATATCGGCTACGGAATTAAAGTTTTCGGGCACCATCAGATCGGCACCGATCTCCACGTCGAATTCATCCATCAGATCTCCCACCAGGGATACCACATCGAAGGAATCCAGTATCCTGTCGTCGATCAGAGAAGATGCGGTCTCATAATCGATCCCCGGATGGATCGCCTCCAGCATTTCGATAATCCTGTCTTTCATAATTTTTCCTCCTCTAAACCTGCGTTTACAAAAACATTTCCTTCAGTCTCACCCTGTCTGCCTTGCCGGTAGCCGTCTGGGGCAGGGAATCCACACTGTGAAATACATTCGGTATCATATATTTGGGAAGCCTCTCTCCCAAAGCATTTATAAGATATGTCTCATCCGCTCCGGCTTCTTTATCGGACTCCGGCTCAAAGACCATATGTATCTTGTTTTTTTTCTCATCAAAGAAACAGGCGCAGCGTCTCACCGCCTCCAGGGAATTGGCAGCGTTCTCTATCTCCCCCAGTTCGATGCGGTGACCCATGTGCTTGATCTGGAAATCCCTGCGTCCCGCAAAGACAAGTTCACCCTTTCCGTTGTATGACGCCATGTCACCGGTACGGTATATCCGCTCGGGATAATACGGGTTCAGGGGATTGTTCACGAAGGAAGCTGCAGTCCTCTCGGGATCGTTGTAATATCCGTGGGCCAGGCAGGTGCCCTTCACACAGATCTCTCCCACCTGTCCGCTCATCTTTTCATCTATCAGCTCATCCTTTTCATCCAGCAGGAATACCCCGCTGTTCTTCAAAGCCCTGCCTATGGGCAGGACAGTAAGATCCGACACATCTCCCTTTATAAAATGATAGGTACATATGCCCGTGATCTCCGTGGGGCCGTAGATCTGCACAAAATCGGCCTCGGGATAATTCTCTCTCCAGTAATTGAAGCACTTCATCGGCATGGATTCGGCACCGAAGATTATAAGCCTTAATTTGTCCGGCCTTAATGACTTAAACGCCTTGAAGGTGGAAACTATACCCATGGCGGAAGGCACCCATCTGATCATGGTGATGCCTCTTTCCTGTAAAAACTCCATGAGCCTTATGGGAATGCTGAAATGCTCCAGCGGCACTATATAAAGAGTGGCACCCATTTTGAGGGTGCAGTAAATATCGATCAATGAGGCGTCAAAATAAAAGGGAGCCTGGGAAGCGATCACATCATCCTCCCTCACGCCTACGGCGGGACAGAAGCTCTCCATATAATCGATAAGGCTTCTGTGACTTACCACCACGCCCTTGGGAACTCCGGTGGATCCCGAAGTATAGAGCACATAAGCCGGATCCGTATCCAGATGTCTGCCCCTTATGCCCTCGAGCAAAGCTTCATCCGCTTCTTCCCTGAGGATCTCTTCGCAGGTCAGGATCCTGACATCTTCACCGAATACAGCGGAGGCAGTCTCCCTGTGCTCCTCATCGGTAAGCACCAGGGCAGGCTTCAGATTCTCTTTGATAAGCGACAGTCTGGCAGCGGGCATCTCCACATCCAGGGGAACATAAGCATTTCCCGAATAGAGAACGCCGAAAAAGCCGGCAAGGGCAGCCGGACTTTTTTTAAGGAAGACCGGCACAGGCACTCTGACTCCCTCAAGAGAACGCGCTATCACCGACCCGATACGCTTTGAGAGAGCCAGCAGCTCACCATAGCGTAAGGAATCCTTTATGTCGCCGTAGGCAACCTTGTCGGGAAGCCGTCCGGCACTGTATTCCAGATATTCCAAAATATTTGTCTGCATATCGTGTTATTATACCACAACAGGGCAACACTTGCCACTTTTACGAAAAACGGGGCAATTAAAACTTTTTGATCTCCAGATCTTCATCGTCCCCTGTTTTGTCTATGGATAAGATCTTAAGGAAATAAGAATAGTCGTCGTTCACCTTGACGCTGACCCTGTCTCCGGCCTTTTTGCCCAGAAGAGCCCGTCCTATGGGCGACTCTATGGACACCAGATTCTTCATGGAATCACCCCTTATGGAAGTGACCAGCCTGTATTCCTCCCGGGTACCGTCCTCTTCAAACAGGACCGTTACCGTGTTGTTTATCCCCACTTCATCCTCGTTGGAATCCTCATCCACGATCTGGGCGTTCTTGAGCATTTTTTCCAGATATCTGATCCTGCTCTCATTCTGGTTCTTGAAGCGCTTCGCTTCGTGATATTCAAAATTCTCGGACAGGTCTCCCTGGGCTCTGGTGACCTTTACGTCCTCTATCGCCTTGGGCCGGATGACCAGCTTGCGCTCTTCGATCTCAGCCTCTATCTTTTTTATATCGCCTCTTGTCAGTCTTTCGGACATTATATCATTCCTCCATGGTTATGCCGCCTATGAAGCCCCGCTTCGCATGATCACCACCACCACGGTCTTGAGCAGGATCTTTATATCCAGCGACAGTTTCCAGTTTTCTATATATTCGCGGTCCAGTCTCACCACCTCGTTAAAGTCAGTGATGGAGCTGCGTCCGCTGACCTGCCACATACCGGTGATACCGGGTCTTATACTCATCCTCACTCTGTGGGACATGTCATACTTCTGCCACTCATCCAATGTGGGCGGCCTGGTACCCACCAGCGACATGTCTCCCTTGAGCACGTTTATGAACTGCGGGAATTCATCCAGCGAAGTACGGCGGATAAAATTGCCGATACCCACGGGACGTCCCTTCTTATCCTTTTTCTCACTGCCGATGATCCTCGGATCGTCGTCCATCTTGAACATCATACCGTCCTCCACCTTATTCTGGGCCATGAGGGCGGCTTTTCTCTCCTCCGCATCCATATACATGCTTCGGAATTTATACATTTTAAAGGTCTTTCCGTTAAGACCCACTCTCTCCTGCTTAAAAAATATGGGACCGGGGGATTTAATATATATGATGGGCGCGATAAAGATAAAAATGATGCCCGTCATAAGACAGCCGAGAATACCGCCTGCGATATCCATCAGCCTCTTCAGTATCATATCTCCCGCGGATATGAATTTTATGCTGTTGGTAAGCACCCTGAAACGCCCCAGCTTGCGCATGTCCGCCACAGGCCACTTATCGTTGTTGATGGCCGGAACAGAATAGTTCACGGTGATGCCCATCTCCATGAAATCATCCATGATCTGTCTGGGGAAAGGCAGATCGTCGGGCTGAAGGATGAACACCTCGTCCACCCAGCCGTGTCCCATCTCAAATATGGCTTCATCATTGAGGGGAAGCACCGGGATATCCAGCTGTGCCTCCAGCTCTATGGCCTCCTGTTCCATGTTCTCATTCGGTTCATCCAGAAGGACCACGCCGTTAACCTTAAAGTCTATATAAGCGTCCGAAGCGGTCAGCCCCTGAAGGGCCTCATGGACCAGCGAATAGGATGTGATCAGGATGATAGACCTGTTCTCCGCTTTCGAAGCACTGGTCCTGAACAGTATGACCTTGCGCAGACAGCGGCAGGTATAAGAGAAAACGATAAACAGCACCGAGGTGAAACCAAACTGAAGTCTGGATGTGGATTCATACCGGTGAATGATGAAGATAAAGAGCAGGGCCGCTATGATGATCTCGCCCATATACCTGCAGACCGCCATCATCTCGTCAAACCACCTGCGTCTCAGGATATTCTTGTAATTCTGGGAAAATAGAATGATGACAAGCTGACATAACCCTATGACCACGGCCTGAAAAGCATAACGCTCATCGTCATAGGGATTGCCCGGCTCTTCGTGAAGCCAATATGCAATTATAAAGGCCAGCTGCATCAGGATTATATCTATCAGTATAAAATCGCCATGCTTGAGCCAGCCTTTAATCTGTTTCTTGTTCATGATAAAACATTAAGACCGCCCAACCTTCATGAAGTGGAGCGGTCTTCTTTCAGAGTTTATGCAACCTTTTCTTTTGCCAGGTCGGCCAGACTCTTGAATCCTTCGGGATCGTTTACTGCCATCTCTGCCAGCATCTTTCTGTTGATCTCCACTCCGGCAGCTTTTAATCCAAACATGAATTTGCTGTAGGACAAACCATTTATCCTCGCTGCTGCATTTATACGGGCGATCCACAGAGTTCTCATCTGACGCTTTCTCTCCTTGCGTCCCCTGTATGACTCTGCCAGCGCCCTCATCACAGACTGCTTTGCAATTCTGTACTGATTCGATCTGGCTCCTCTGTAACCCTTTGCCAGTTTTAATACTCTGTTATGCTTCTTTCTTGCGTTCAAACCGCCTTTGATCCTTGCCATTTTCTTAACTCCTTTCCAAATACTATCTGATCTTCATAACTCTCTTTACTGCAAATAAGGAGTTATCTTCCTGATGGGCTTAAAATTCGAGCTGTCGATTATAACGGCCTTACGCAGATTTCTCTTGGTCTTAGCTGACTTCTTGGTGAGAATATGACGCTTGTAAGCCTTGTTTCTCTTAAGCTTTCCGGTTCCTGTAACCTTGAAACGCTTCGCTGCTGATCTGTTTGTTTTAATCTTAGGCATGATTATCAACCTCCATAAATTATTTCTTTTCGGTCAAAAACATTGTCATGTTTCTTCCCTCTACCTTAGGTTCCTTTTCGATGGTGGCTATTTCGGAGAGCGCCTCGGCAAACTCATCCAAAATATGCTTTGCGGACTGCATATGAGCCATCTCACGTCCCCGGAAGCGCAGAGTAACCTTTACTCTGTTTCCCTTCTCCAGGAACTTCCTGGCCGCCGAGACCTTTGTGTTCAGGTCGTTGGTGTCAATATTGGGAGACATCCTTATCTCCTTTACCTCTATGACCTTCTGCTTTTTCTTGGCTTCCTTCTGCTTACGGCTCTGTTCGTACCTGAACTTGCCGTAATCGACGATCCTGCATACAGGCGGCTGCGCCTGGGGAGCTATCTTTACCAGATCCACCCCTGCCTGAGCTGCCAGATCCCTCGCCTGAGCTGCCGACATGATTCCCAGCTGTTCGCCGTCTTCGCCGATCACCCGGACTTCCCTGTCCCTGATCTGCTCGTTGATCATTAAGTCGTTAATTGTCCTACCCTCCATCAAAAAATACAAAATAAAACGGATACATACGTATCCGTCTCATGAATATACCGTCCGATAAACCCGACCATAAAGATCGGATAAGATCTCAATCAGTATTAACGCCGCCCGGCTGAGCCGGCGGGTGAGAGGGATACTCTGCTTTCCTGTAACTGTGTGACAACACACAACAAAAGGCATGATATCACAGGTAATGCCTGTATGTCAAGAACAAATTATATCAGACCGGTATATCGGTCTCGGGCTTTTTGGATCTGCCCATCAGATCCGCAAGTCCCTGTGAAGGGCTCTTGCCTTCAAAGAGCACCCGGTTCATCTCTTCCACTATGGGAAGCTCCACACCGTATTTCTTACCGAGGCTCAGGGCTGCTTTGGCTGCATAAACGCCCTCTACCACCATGCTCACTTCATCCATAGCTTCCTGAACGGATTTGCCCTGTCCGATGAGGATACCGGCACGTCTGTTCCTGGAATGCATGGAAGCACAGGTAACTATCAGATCTCCCAGTCCCGTCAGTCCGTAAAAGGTTTCAGCATTACAGCCCATGGCCACGCCCAGCCTTACCATCTCATGTATTCCCCTGGTGATAAGCGCGGCCTTAAGATTGTCTCCGCAGCCTATTCCGTCCGCCACTCCGGACGCAAGGGCTATGACGTTTTTGAGGGCTGCTCCCGTTTCCATTCCCAGTACATCGGTATTGGAATATACTCTCAGGCTCTCGCTCATGAAGATATCCTGGATCTGCTTTGCCACTTCGTGTTCCCTGCAGCCGGCCACGATCACGGTGGGCATTCCCTTTCCCACCTCCTCGGCGTGGGTAGGGCCTGTGAGCACAGCCACCTTTGCCTGGGGTATCTCCTCCTGGATTATGGCCGACAACGTCATCAGGGTACTTTCTTCTATACCCTTTGCCACGTTTACGACTATCTGTCCGTCCGTCACATATTCCTTCATTTCCTTAGCCGTGCTTCTGATGTAGGGCGAAGGAACGGCCACTATGACCAGTTTCATATCATTTATCGCCTCGGAGATCACGGAGGTGAAGGAAACATTCTCGGGAAGCTTCACTCCAGGGAGTTTTTTGATATGCTCACGGTGCTCCGTCAGTGTATCTATCTCATCGGCCAGAGATGACCACATGGTGACAAAATGTCCCTTATTTGAAAGATGCCACGCCAGAGCCGTACCCCAGCTGCCTGCACCTATTATACCTATACGTACTGCCTCAGAATCGATCATCTCTGAATCCTCCCTTAATCCAAAATCCTTAATGCATACACTCCCGCCCATGATCATACGATACACAGGTCGGCCATTTTTCAATAATAGAAGATATGATTCTTATACCTGAATGCCACTTCTTTGTTCGACCATACGGCGTTGGAATTGACACTTTTGAAATACAGCACGCCCGGTGCGTTATTCTCACCGGAAAGCGCCCTCTTTACTGCCCTGACTGCAGCCGCATCGGGCTCCACCTCGGAATACCTGCCGTTTGCATAGGGCTGGAACTGACCGGTCTGTGATATGACCGCCGAAACCGTAACCGGATATTTATAACTCTTCATGCGGTTCAGGATCACATTTGCCACCAGGAGCATGCCCTCTTCTCCCTCTCCGCCGGCTTCCGCATAGGTCATGCGCACCAGAGCATTATAATCCTTGACGGAAAGTCCGCCATACTCGTCGTCCACTGCAGGGCCCACATCATCCCAGTCCTCATTTCCGTAGATGATCGCTTTATAGGAATCAGCGATCTGTGTATTTTTCTTAAGATCGGCATCCGTATATTCCACTGCTTTCTGTTCCTTCGGGCGCTGATAAGTCGAAGAAGACGAGCTTTTATCCTTTTCCGCCTCATCCTCGGTCATCACTCCGTCGGTCTCCTCAGCCAGTTCATCACCCATGACAACAAAGGCGGATGAAAAGCATAGTGAAGCGATAAAGATCATCATCGAAAAAGATAATGACATCTTTTTTACGACTGAAGGTTCCATTTAAGAATCACTCTCCTTTTTCTTTGTAAGATATGTTTTTCTCTCGGTCCCGCTGAGGAGCCTCGAGATATTCTCACGGTGCTTCACAAAGGCCATGATGACCAGAAGCAGCACCACAACATACATTTCGATAAGGGCAGGCCGCGTCATGGACGCAAACTGTCCGTATCCCATTTCACCCATTATGACTATCTGGGCAAAAAGCCACAGATAAATGGTCAGAGACCCCAGGGAAACGTAATGGGATATGCCGAACACCAGGGCAAAAATAATGAGCTCCGGTATCATAAAAGTCCAGCCCATCACCATGATAAGACCGGCAGTGGCGGCAATTCCCTTTCCGCCCCGAAAACCCATGTAAAATGGAAAATTATGTCCCAGTATGACCCCTGCCGCCGTATACACCTTCAGCAAAGGAAATATATCGGAATAAGACTTTCCGAATATGAGCCATACCGCAAGTACTGCAAATACACACTTAAAGGAATCACCCAGGAGCACGAGAAGACCTGCCTTCAGTCCCTTGCTCCTCAACATATTGGTGGTACCGTAATTACCGCTGCCGGTATTCTTCAGATCAAAGCCCTTTATTCTCCCGTAAATATATGCTGTCTGGAAAAGACCGAAACAATACCCTATGAGCACGCATATCAATCTGACTGCATATATCATTTTTCCTTACGCTCCCTGATCAAAAATCTGAGCGAGGTCCCCGCAAAACCGAAGGCCTCCCTTATCCTGTTCTCCAGATATCTCAAATACGAAAAATGCATGAGTTTTTTATCATTCACAAAGATCACGAATGTGGGCGGTTTAACGGAGACCTGGGTGGCATAATAGATACGCAGTCTCTTGCCCTTGTCCGCAGGAGGCTGGACCATAGCCACCGCCTCGGTTATGATCTCGTTCAGAACGCCCGTAGCCACCCTCAGCGTACAGTTCTGCAGCACCGCATCTATGGAATCATACAGCTTCAAAAGACGCTGGCCGCTTTTGGCCGACACATACATGACTTCGGCGTAGGACAAAAAGGAAAGGACATCCTTTACATCCTCGGTAAAACGGTAGATGGTCTTATCATCCTTTTCCACCGCATCCCATTTATTTACGACTATTATGATACCCTTTCCCCGGTCATGGGCGATCCCGGCGATCTTTGCATCCTGCTCGGTAATGCCCTCAGTGGCGTCTATCACCACCAGGACCACATCCGCCCTCTCCACCGCAGCCACGGTGCGGAGTATCATGTAGTGCTCCAGTTCTTCTTTTATCTTGTTTTTACGGCGCAGACCGGCCGTATCTATAAAGACATATTCCCTGCCGTCATGGACAGCCACTGCGTCCACCGCATCCCTGGTGGTGCCGGCCACATCGGAGACTATGAGTCTCTCCTGTCCCAGAAGCTTGTTTATGATGGAGGATTTCCCTACGTTGGGCTTGCCTACTATGGCTACCTTGGGACGCTCATCCTCTTCCTCTTCGGATTCATTTCCCTCTGGAAAATACTTCACCAGCTCATCCAGCAATTCTCCCAGTCCCAGTTTGTTTTTGGAAGAAATGGCAACCGGATCCCCCATGCCCAGATTATAAAACTCATAGACATCTGCCATGAATTTTTCGAAATCATCGACCTTGTTCACCACAAGGATCACATTTTTGCGGGAACGTCTCAAAAGATCCGCCACCTTTGAATCGGCGTCCTGAAGTCCCTGACGCACATCCACCATAAAAAGGATCACGTCGGCCGTATCTATGGCTATCTGGGCCTGTTCCCTCATACGGGACAGGATGATGTCTCCCGAATCCGGTTCTATTCCGCCTGTATCTATCATGGTAAAGGGACGTCCCAGCCATTCCGAATCAGCGTATATGCGGTCACGGGTGATGCCCGGTGTATCCTTGACTATTGATATTCTCTCTCCGGCCAGTGCATTGAACAAGGTAGACTTGCCCACATTAGGTCTTCCGACCACGGCCACAATGGGTTTACTCATATTTGTTTAATTCTCTTTGCACACCGAAAGCATCCCCGTAGATCTCAGGATCGATCCTGACATCACAGAGCTGCTCCAAAAAACATAATCCATTTGATTTTACTATATCTGTCTCAACTTGTAAAGTTTCACGCATAAAAGTGACCGTCACATCGTCAAGAAACACCTCTTCACCGCTTCTCAAAACATTCTCCGGCAGGAAAAGCACCTCTCCCAGATCCTTATCCTTAAGCGCATCTATTATATCCCCGCCCGTCAACAGACCGCTGACGGTTATCCTTTGGCCGAAAAACTTATTCTCGATGCAGTACACATGGACTAAAACGAAGGGAAATACCTCCATCAGACGCTCCGCCATGGACACTATGGTGGCATAGGCCAGTTTTCCGGTGGCCACGGAAACACTTCTTTTCTTATTTTTATCCACCTTGCCATCGGCCTTTGCGGCGTTCAGGGCGATATCAAACTCATCCCGCAGGAGCCGGAGCATACCGACGCCGTTCTCATACTGCAGATATCCGTCATAGCGTTCTGCTTCCGGCAGTTCCCTGCCCGCAACGAGATACCATTCATCCGATGCATGCACAAAATGTGCCCCCCTGCGGCTGTAAAATTCCTTCTGGAAACCTTCTATGATGTCTATCACTTCCTCTGCGTCTTCTTTTTCAAAGGGTTCCAGGGGATACAGTCCCTCCCTGAACCTGGTAAGTCCCACAGGGACTACCGACACACTTCGCAGATAAGGGAAATACAACCACATATCCCTGATGGAACGGCGAAGCTCATCCCCGTCATTTATCCCCTTACACAGGACGATCTGACCGTTCATCTCGATCCCGGCTTCATACAGCTTGTCCACCTTTTTCAGGGCTTCCCCCGCGAAACGGTTTCCCAGCATTTTACACCTTAACTCGGGATTGGTAGTCTGAAACGAGATATTTATCGGTTCCAGCCTGTATCTGCATATCCTGTCTATATCGCTGTCGGACATATTGGTCAGCGTCACATAGTTTCCCTGAAGAAAGGACAGCCTGGAATCGTCATCCTTAAAATACAGGGTCTGTCTCATCCCCTTCGGCATCTGGTCGATAAAGCAGAAAATACACTTGTTGTGGCAGGATCTGTACTCATCCATCATGGAGTTTTCGAATTCCAGCCCCAGGTCCTCATCCTCATCCTTATCTATCTCCAAAAGCCATTCTTCTCCGTCTGTCTTTCTGATAAACACCTCGATGTATTCATCCCTGATGAGAAACCTGTAATCAAAGATGTCTTCTATCTCCTGATCATTGATAGCCAGCAGTTCATCACCCGCTTCTATATCCATCTGGGCAGCAATGCTATCCGCCTCGACTTTTTTAATTATGTGTCTGTTTTTTTTCATAAGATTGTGTTATTATGTCGGTGATGTTTTTGAAAAATGATCGTCATAGTATATTATCACAACAGGAGTACACATGCCAAACATTGATTATCTCGAAGACAAGATCCCGGTAGCCCCCTTAAGGCTCTGCGTACTTGAATCCAGCCGCAATCTGGGCAACGAAGTAAACCGTCATCTCGTCAACTACCGTCACAGCATCAACCAGCCTCACCATGATAATTCAGCCTTTATGGAATATGTCAGGGAGAATTATCTGCTGGATTTTTCCCTGCCGCGCTTTGGTTCCGGCGAAGGAAAATGCGAGATACACGAGACCGTCAGAGGAAAAGATCTGTTCATCCTGCTGGATGTGACAAACCATTATATGACCTACACCATGAACGGTTTTACGAATCATATGTCTCCCGATGATCATTATCAGGACCTGAAGCGCTTCATAGCCGCTGTGGCCGGGAAAGCCCACCGGATAAATGTGATCATGCCCTTCCTTTATGAAGGACGCCAGCACAAAAGGACCTCCAGGGAGTCTCTGGACTGTGCCATGATGCTGGAGGAACTGTCCAAAATGGGTGTTTCAAACATAATAACCTTTGACGCTCATGACCCTTCGGTACAGAATTCCACTCCCACCTGCGGCTTTGACAATTTCCTTCCCTTTTACCAGTTTTTGAGAGCCCTGCTCAACTCAGAGCACGACCTTAACATTGACAAAAAACACACCGTGGTCATCTCCCCCGATGAAGGGGCCTTGGACCGCGCCATATATTTCGCCTCCGTAATGGGCGTGGACACCGGTATGTTCTACAAGCGCCGTGATTACACAAAGGTCACCAACGGCAAAAACCCCATAATCTCCCATGAATTCCTGGGAGATGCCATAGACGGCAAGGATGTGATAATCGTAGACGACATGATAGCCTCAGGGGATTCCATGCTCGATACCGCCAGCCAGCTGAAAAAGATGAATGCCAAGCGGGTATTCATCTGCTGTACCTTCGGTCTCTTCACCAGCGGCATCAAGGCCTTTGATGAAGCCTATGAAAAATGCTGGTTCGACAGGATCATCACCACGAACTTAACCAGCAATCACCCGGAGCTGAGGAACAGGCCCTACCATATAGAGGCTGACATGAGCAAGTTTATCGCTTCCATCATAGATTTTATGAATCACGATGTGACCCTGCAGTCAGTCATCACACCCACGGACAAGATCCGGGAGATCGTCCGTCGTTATAATCTACGGGACAATATTTGAGATAAAGGATCTGCGATGGATCGGGCAGGGACCCAGTTCCTTTAAGGCCTTTATATGTTCGCTGCTCCCATATCCCTTGTTTGAAGCGAAACCGTATCCCGGATATATGCTGTCATACTCTGTCATCTTTGCATCTCTGGTCACCTTGGCCACGATGGATGCTGCGGCGATGGATACGCTTTTCGCATCTCCCTTTATTATAGGACACTGACCTATATCCACCCCGGGGATCGTCACCGCATCATTCAAAAGATAATCCGGTATTACATTCAGGGACTGTATAGCCCTTCTCATAGCCTCATAGGTGGCGTTCAGGATATTGATCTCATCTATGATCTCCCACGACACTTCGGCTGTTGCCCAGGCAACGGCCTTTTCTTTTATCTCAGCGCAAAGCTCTTCCCGCTTTGCCGCGGACAGCTGCTTGGAATCGTTCAGGTAGAGGATATCACAGTCTGTCGGCAGTATCACGGCTCCGGCCACCACCGGGCCCGCCAGAGGCCCTCTGCCCACTTCGTCTATACCGCAGATATATTTATATTCATCACGATATCTGCGCTCATACTCGGTCATGGCATAAATTCGGGCCTTCTCTTTTTCCATGGCTGCGATGATTTTCTCAGCCCTTGTTTTAAGACTCTCCACTCCGCTTCTGGTATCTTCCGAATATTTTTCGATAAAATCCTCCAGGCTTTTTACATCCTGCTTATCCCTGCTGTCAAAATCGGCCTTTATCTCCTTTATAGCGGTCAAATCTATCCTCTCCCTTCATAATCAAAAGCATTTTTGATCCATTTTATATCATTGTGTTCAGCTCCGGTAACGGTGATCACATCAAATCTGCATTTCTGTGAATCCGAAAACCCGTAGCGGATCCTGTAATAATCACTGCAGCTGCATATACTGGCTATCTTTGACGGTCCCACCGCCTCTGCCGGGCTGCCGTGATGTGCATTTTTTCTGTATTTAACTTCGATGAAGAGCAGGGTCTTTTCCCTGTCCATCCCGATTATATCGATCTCACCCTTACGATATAATTTAAAATTTCTGTGTCGTATGGCTACCCCCTGCTGCTGCAGATAAGCACAGGCCGCATCTTCCCATACTCTTCCTATCTTTCTTTTATTCATGGTACTCCTTTACACGGATCCGCAGGAAAGCATTTCCCGAAATGAAACGGCAGCCAGAATACTCTGACTGCCGCAAACATAATGCAAACCAAATCTATTTCGCAATATCGGAAACCCTGCTTTCGCGAATCAGATTTACCTTTATCTGTCCCGGATATTCCATCTCGGACTCTATCTTCTTGGATATGTCACGAGCCAGCATAACCATATCGGAATCAGATACCTGCTCAGGAACCACCATGATACGAACTTCTCTTCCGGCCTGGATCGCAAAGGACTTCTCAACTCCCTTGAAGGAATTGGATATCTCCTCCAGCTGGTTAAGTCTGTTGGTATATGTGTCAATGGTATCTCTTCTGGCACCGGGTCTGGAGGCCGAAATAGTATCAGCACACTGTACTATACATGCCACCAGGGATGTGGGTTCCACATCTCCATGATGTGCTTCAACGGCATTGATGATCACGGGAGATTCCTTATACTTACGACACAGCTCCACACCCAACTGGATATGTGAACCTTCCTGCTCATGATCTATGGATTTACCTATATCATGAAGCAGACCCGCTCTCTTTGCCACTCTCACATCAGCACCGATCTCCTGGGCAAGAAGTCCGGACAAATGAGCCACCTCGATGGAGTGTCTCAATGCATTCTGACCATAACTGGTCCTGAACTTCATCTTTCCAAGCAGTCTGATAAGCTCGGGATGGATCCCGTGAACGCCCACTTCAAGGGCTGCCTCATCACCCGCTTCGCGGATAGAAGTCTCCACTTCCTTTCTCGCCTTTTCGACCATTTCCTCCACTCTGGAGGGATGAATACGTCCGTCAACGATCAGTCTCTCAAGAGCGATCCTCGCAATCTCTCTGCGGATAGGATCAAATCCCGAAAGGATCACTGCCTCCGGCGTATCATCAATGATCAGATCCACACCGGTAGCCGTTTCCAAAGCCCGGATATTTCTACCCTCACGGCCTATGATACGTCCCTTCATCTCGTCATTCGGAAGCTGGACCACAGTGATGGTAGCTTCGGCAGTATGCTCAGCGGCACACCTCTGAATGGCATTGACGACGTATTCCTTGGCCTTCTTGTCGGCTTCTTCCCTGGCCCTTGTATCCAATTCCTTAACAAGGACTGCGGCTTCGTGACGCACTTCTTCTTCAAGCGACTTAAACAACTGTTCCTTTGCCTGGTCGGAGGTTAAACCTGAAATTCGTTCAAGTTCCTGTATGCGCTGTTCATTCAGCTTGGAAATCTCGTCTTGCTTTTTTGCCAGCTTTGCTTCCGCAGCACTGAGAGCCGCTTCTCTCTTTTCGACAGCCTCGGTCTTCTTATCGACGCTTTCTTCTTTCTGCTGAACTCTGCGCTCCAGTCTCTGCATCTCGGAACGCCTCTCGCGGATCTCCTTATCAAGCTCATTCTTAGCCTTGATGGATTCCTCCTTTACTTCGAGAAGTCCTTCCTTCTTTTTTGATTCTGCAGTCTTCAGCGCATTATCAATGATCTCGCGTGCCTTCGTATCGGCGTTTCCGATCTTTTCGTCCACGCCCTTTTTATACTTCTTGCACCACGAAACAGAAAAGAAGATGGTCACCAGTACTGCAAGAACTGCTACACCGATAACAATTCCTATTTCCACAGGAGCACCTCCTTATTAAATTGTCATTCCCGTGATATGGATGCGAAACGATTAAATGGTACATACCACGGGATGCGATATTGAATCATCCACTATCAGAATATATATAAAATAATTCCAATAATTGAAATCACAACATTAAAATTTTAAAACAATAAGGAAGTTATGTCAAGTAGGGATTGTCTATAAGAGACGATTATCTGCAACTTTCAGCGTACCGGGCAAGATCAGGCTGATCATGTGAGGATATGACGTATGGAGTCAAAGGAATAACCCTTGCTCTTAAGAGCCCTGAAAAGAGCTGCCTTTTTCCTCTCATCGCTGATGTTTTCAAGACAGTCAGGGTATTTACCTTTCAGTTTTTTCTCAATAAGGCGGATGATCTGTCCGCTTTCGTCAAAACCGTCATACAGCCTGTCAAATACGGATTCGATAACCCCCTCATCGACACCTCTGCGGCGAAGCTCCATGGCAAGCTGCATGCGGCTTTTACTCTCCATACGGTACGAAGCATAATTCTCGGCATATCGCATATCATCGATATAACCATAGCTTCTGACATATTCCACAGCACCGTCTATAGCGCCGTCATCATAACCCAATCCCGCCAGTTTATCCCTGAGTTCCTTTTCGGTCTTATCCCTGTCGGTCAGTATCTTCAAAGCTTTAAGCTTTGCTCCTTTTTCGGACAGATCTCTGGCAGCCATTATTTACCTGTCTTTACATCGGCACTGTCCGAAGCGCTCTCCTGCGTATCACCCTGTACGCCGCCCTCAGTACCTATGCCGTAATGTTCTCTCACCTTTTTCTCTATCTCTGAAAATACCGCAGGATTATCCTGAAGGAATATCTTTGCGTTTTCACGGCCCTGGCCGATCTTCTCGCCATTATAGGCATACCAGGCTCCGCTCTTATTCACGATATTACAATCGGTAGCCAGGTCCAGCACATCGCCGGTCCTGGATATACCCGTACCGAACATGATATCAAATTCCGCTTCCTTAAAGGGAGGTGCGATCTTGTTCTTTACGACCTTAACCCTGGTGCGGTTACCGATGGCTTCTCCGCTCAGCTTAAGCGTCTCTATCCTGCGCACATCCAGTCTCACGGATGAATAGAACTTAAGCGCACGGCCGCCGGTGGTGGTCTCGGGATTACCGAACATCACGCCCACCTTTTCCCTGAGCTGGTTAATGAATATGACGCTGCAGTTGGATCTGCTGATAACGGCGGTAAGCTTCCTCAGGGCCTGTGACATCAGCCTGGCCTGCAAGCCCACATGGGAATCACCCATATCCCCGTCTATCTCCGCCTTCGGTACCAGTGCCGCAACGGAATCCACAACCAGGATATCGATGGCGCCGGACCTCACCATGGTCTCCGCGATCTCCAGCGCCTGCTCTCCGCAATCCGGCTGGGATATATACAGATTATCAATATCCACGCCGATATTCCTCGCATATACGGGATCCAGCGCATGCTCCGCATCTATGAAACCTGCGATCCCACCTCTTTTCTGTACCTCTGCTATCATATGAAGGGTAACTGTGGTCTTACCCGAAGATTCGGGGCCGTATATCTCCACTATCCTGCCCTTGGGTATGCCTCCCAGTCCCAGTGCTATATCAAGGCTCAGCGAGCCGGTAGGGATAGTCTCCACATTCATCGAACGGTTATCATCGCCCAGCTTCATGACCGAGCCCTTGCCGAACTGCTTTTCTATCTGGGCCAGTGCGGCGTCCAATGCCTTTTGTTTATCTTCTCTTTCCATAAAAACCTCCGATCAAGTCTGCAGATTCAAACATCTGTTCGCTTTATTGAATATAAAACATTTGTTCGCTTTTGTCAACACATTTATACAATTAATTTTTGAAAATACGGCGAACCGCCAAGACAAACACACTTAAACTGAATACTACACCATCCGCAGGAGTGCGTCAAGTTTTTTGTGAAAGATCAGTTTTCCGCTATCTGATATCCAGTATCGAG
>JAEEZH010000057.1 GCA_016288495.1 Lachnospiraceae bacterium | reverse complement strand
TGACCTACAAGAATTTTTATAATTTTGACAAGGATTCAAATGAGTTTGAATATGCCAAAAAAAATTATCTGAAAGAGATATTCATGGATCTGTCCGGAGTGGACAATAAAAAAGAGCTCAAGCATCTGGATTATCATCAGGCCACTCTCGATTTTCTGAGGGACGGAGGAGTGACAGAGGAGCAGATCCGGACTGTCATAGAAAAGCTGGAGGATAAGACCTCGAATTATACGCAGATCCCTTCTTTTGCCGTAAGTGCCACCGATATTGATGAAAAAGGCAGGGCAGAGCTTCCCCTTCAGGAGGGTATCAGGGCCGTTTATGACGGAAAACCAGTAAAACCGGGCAAGAATACCATCGTGGTGAACGGCGTATATATGTACAACGGCCGGGATTACAAGGTGACTTACAAGGATAACGAACATTCAGGGATGATGAAGATGGTGATCACCTTTATGAAAAGGACGGACGTCTATGACGAGGGTATCAAAAAGGTCAGCCTTCCGGTGTATATCAATCCCCAGAGGGTAAATGAGGAAAATATCCTGATAAAGATGGAAAAGGACAGATCCGGGATCAGATTCATAAAGGACAGGAACCGGGATGAGCATATCAAGAAAAAGTACTTTATAGAGAGTTCCTCAAGGGGAAGAGTGGTCTTTAAGGGTGATTATATAGGTTCCCTGCCGCTTCCCAACTAAAACTTGTATTTTATGGGCGCTGTTTGTATAATTAGTGATGACATTAGCGAAGGATCTACGATAATTTTTAAATATAAGGAGGTTTCTTATGAAAAGGATAATGAGAATATTGGCTGTGGCAGTCATGACCCTGGTCTTTGCCCTGCCTGCATCTGCGGCACCCGCGAATTATACGGGTTGGAGCATAGACGGAGGCGCTCCCAGATTTTTCGTAAACGGAAATATGGTTACGAATTCATGGGTGAAGTATGGAAACACTTTTTATTATATGGGAGCGAACGGATACAATGTACCCGATACAGTGATCTCTGCAGCCGTTGTAAAGCAGGCTCCGCTAAATTATATTGACGGTGATGTGGCAAGGGTTCAGTATGAGGCAGGCAGCCCCGCGGCTCCCGCAGCCCGTGCAGCCCAGGAGGCACAGGCTCTGGTGGCAGCACAGAATCTGGCAGCAGCCCGCGCACAGGCAGCTAAGGTTCAGGCTGAGGCACAGGCAGCAGCCCTTCAGGAGGCTCTCAAGCAGGCTCAGGCCATAGCGGCGGCAAATGCCCAGGCAGCACAGCTCCAGGCTCAGGCAGCGGCTCTTCAGGCCCAGGCAGCGGCTATCAGCGTACCTGTGGTTACGGCCACGGTCACTGCAGAGATGGTCAACCAGGGCAAGGCAGAGGCTAACCAGATCACCGATGATTATCAGGCCTTCAGACTGCTTCATCCCGAGCTGGTGAGTGCGTATGGTTCCGATACGGCAGGACTCTATGGAAAGTATATGTCCACCTACGGCGGAGGCGAGCCCGGAGCTATCTATCTGGCTACCATAGCCCGTCTTTACAGCTATTATTACAACTCACCTAAGTACAATCAGCACTATGAGGATCTGCATAACGGTACACACAGAGCTTATGCCGCCAACGGAGAATATATAGTAGAGACCTGTAACGAGGCAGGACGTAATTCCGATCATTATCATAAGTGCACCAAGTGCGGTCATGTATTTAAGCATGCAAGACTGGAGGATCTGCAGTAATTGTTCAGCTGCAATGATATATGTGTGTAGACGGTTACAGTACCGTAAGAAAAGGCTCCATCCGGATGGGATGGAGCTTTTTTTTGTGGCTGTTTTTATGGCTGCATGAGTGTCACTGTCTGCGCCGGCCGGATAAGCTGCCGGTTTTTGACAGAAGGTGAATCCGGTTACGGTTCCTCTGCCGAGGAGAGGTGGTAAAGCTGGTTCATATTTCCCTTTGCATACAACCTGTAATCCCGTTTTATGATCTCCACCGCATCGGGGATGTTTATCTCGTCTATGGAGGATGTCAATACCCATTTGGGCTGGTCATCCGAGTTCAGCCTGTCCATCATGTCATAGTAAAGCGACGGATCCAGCTCCATCAGGTATTCCATGTTGTTCGGGCATTTTGTCTCGGGGATGATGTTGTTTGCCTCAAAAAACATGGGCCCGGGTGAGAGATACAGTATATCCTCCTTTTCCTCATCCGGTATCAGGGCGTACATGTCGTTTACCTGCTTTTGCAGCAGCTGTGTGACGTTTGTGGACACCATATAGGTGTATACCGGTATATTTCTGAAATACTGCCTGGAAAAGACCACACAGGCGATTATAAAGGCCACTATGGTAAATCTGGAGCGAAGCCATTTAACCACGTGGCTGCCGCCGTCTGCCAGATCGGCGGGGAGCATGACGGCACACATGATAAGCACCGGCATCTCCATGATGTAATAGTAGATATATGAGGTTCCCAGCCACAGTGAAATAAAGGTGAGCACCGTCATGAGAGTCAGCAGAAGCCCCCTGTCCTTTTCTCCCTCTTTGTAGCTGCTGATCCCGGCAAAAAGCCCCACATAGCAGGGTATCATATACAGCAGCCTTTTATACAGGGTCACATCGTTATATTCATTTCCCACGGTGTCGTAATCAAAATCCGTAGCCCTGACAAAGGCCTTTACATAGGCCCAGTCGATCATATTGGCCAGGGCGTGGTTCATCTGATAGTAAATGATCACGGGAAGGATCAGGAGCAGGGCTCCCGCAAAAAAGAGGCCTGCGCAGATCCCCAGATCCCTGAATCTTTTTTCTCTTGAAAGATAGATCATCACCATGATCACCATGGCCAGAAGGGGAGCTGCTATGGTCAGCTTTGACATGGCGCAGCAGGCAAAGGTGATGCCGAATACGAAGGGCTGATACCACTTAAAAACGCCGTCCTTTAAAAATACCAGCGTCAGATAAAGGCAGAAAAGAAGCAGCGGCAGACAGTATTCCTCGCAGGTGTTTCCGCCCCACAGAGCGCCGAGATAAATGAGATAAAAGATCGCGTGAACCAGGATCATGGCCTTCTTTTTGAGCTCATAGAAGCTGCATATTTTGTACAGAAAGGCGCTGCTTGCCAGTATGCAGATGCATTCGATGAGGAATATTCCGTTTCTTCCTTTGAGGAAAAACTGCCCGAAAGCTTCCCAGAAGAAGAACAGCGGCCCCTTTACGTCATAATAATCACGGTAGACTACCTTTCCCTCCAGGATGAGCCTGCCCATCATGGAAAAAAAGGCGGAATCGGACCCGTAGGAACCGAAAAACAGCGGCGAGCCCCAAACCGAGGCGAAAAATATAAATACCAGAGAAAACAGCATCGCTTTTTTCATTATAACCTGACTCCTTATGTGGTGTGTGATATCCGTTTGCACTATACCTTAATTTACGCCTGTGTGCAAGTTTTTATGCCGGGAATCCGTGCTGTAGGGTTTTTGTTGTGAAAATCCTCGGATTTTGGTATAATCAATTCAAAGATCCGTACCGCGCCCGGGGATAATGGAGCGGTGCGTATTAATCGAAAGGAGACAGGCGTATGAAATTTGTTATAGTTGGTAAAAATATCGATGTTACACCGGGCCTTCGCTCAGCAGTACAGGAAAAGATCGGTAAACTGGAAAAATATTTTACTCCCGATACAGAGGTTCATGTAACCCTCAGCGTGGAAAAGGACAGGCAGAAGATAGAGGTTACCATTCCGGTAAAGGGTACCATTATCAGAAGCGAGAATGTCAGCAATGACATGTATGTGTCCATAGATCTGGTGGAAGAGATCATCGAGCGCCAGATGAAAAAATACAAGAACAAGCTCATCGAGCGTTCCCAGGGCGGCGGAGACGGCGGCAGCCTGAAGACAGCCTTTATTGAGGAAGAGGTGGATGAGGATGAAGAGGTAAATATCGTCCGCACCAAGAGCTTCGGTATAAAGCCCATGTTCCCCGAGGATGCCTGTGTGGAGATGGAGCTTTTGGGACATGATTTCTTCGTATTCAGGAATGCCGAGACAGATGAGGTAAATGTGGTATACAAGAGAAAAGGAAATACTTACGGCCTGATAGAGCCTACCTTTTAAACGAAACGATCTCCTCTCCGGAGAAATCCGGAGAGGTTTTTTTTAGGATATGAAGACACTTACACAGGGTAATCCCATAAAACTGATACTGCAGTTTTCCATTCCGCTGTTCTTTGGCAGGATACTGCAGCTTTTTTATTCCATAGCGGACACCAGGATAGTCGGGGTCTTTCTGGGAGCGGACGCCATAGCCGCCGTGGGAGGTACTTCCACCGTGGCAGACCTGATGGTGGACATGATGGTGGGCATCACCGGCGGTTTTGCCATTATAGCAGCCACCAGATTTGGGGCTAAAGACGAGAAGGGCCTAAAAAAAGCAGCGGGCTTTACTTTTGCCCTGACGGCCCTCATTTCCGGTCTCATGAGTGTTTTCTCCCTGATCTTTGCAGACGGGATCCTGCATATCCTTAATATTCCGACGGAGATATATGACAGTTCCAGGTCATATATAACCGTCATCATGGCAGGTCTTATCCTGAGCGCCATGTACAATGCCTGCGCCTCGCTCCTTCGGGCGATAGGGGATTCCTTTACGCCTCTGTTGTTCCTCATATTGTCGGTCTTCCTCAATGTTTTTCTCGACTATTTCCTGATAAGCTATTTCCATACGGGAGTTGCCGGAGCGGCTTACGCCACCGTGTTTTCACAGGGGGTATCCTTTGTCCTGTGCATGATCTACATAAGGAAAAGATATCCTCAGCTGCATTTCGGAAAAGCGGATCTGTCCATGGATAAGGATATGATCCTGAAAATGCTGAAAACAGGCTTTTCCATGGGCTTCATGTCCGCCTTTGTCAGCTTCGGTACCGTATCGCTGCAGACGGCCATAAACACCCTGGGCCGCAATGTCATAGTAGCCCACACCGCAGCAAGGAAGATAACCATGATATTTATGATGCCCTTCGGGGTATTCGGCCAGACTCTGGCCACCTACTGCGGCCAGAATATGGGTGCGGGAGAGTATAAGAGGGTCAGAAAAGGCATGTTCGACACTATTTTGCTCACCTGGATCTGGTGTTTTCTGGTGATAATACTGTCGAATACCATAGCAGGAAAGCTGGTGACCATGGTGACGGGTTCGGTGGAAGAGGAGATAATCAGATATGCGGTGCTGTACCTTCGGGTGGACACGGCATTTTATTTTGTGCCTACGCTGATAGCGCTGATCAGGAATTCACTTCAGGGCTGCGGCGACGCATCTACTCCCGTGATCTCCAGCTTTATCGAATTCGCAGGAAAGCTGCTCATCGCCCTTTTCCTGGCGCCTGTCATAGGCTACTGGGGCATCATCGTTGCAGAGCCCATCGTCTGGATCCTGATGGTCATCCCTTTGCTCATCGCCCTCCGTCGGCTGTTTAAGAGGCTTAATATATAGGATATATTGCCAGGATCGCGCAAAGAATCTATAATGAAAGCGGCAGATTTCCCACCATTATCCTGATCATCATATACACAGCTGATGTAAAGAAAGGTACTACGAATCCCATCCTCGATATGGGCTGTATGAAGCTTAGGATGACCGAGGCATTTTTATCGGAAATGGATTCCCGGGAAATCTATGACGGGATAAAGGCAAAACTTGA
>JAEEZH010000056.1 GCA_016288495.1 Lachnospiraceae bacterium | reverse complement strand
GGGGCAGTAAGGGCGGCTGAAACCAGGACAGAATATGATGAAAACGCAGATCCATTAATTCGGTCGTATGAAGAGGATGATGACCTCCTTTCGGCTGCCGGATCAGGCGACGTATCAAAGATCAATAAACCTCGTACTTCGGAAGGCTTCTCCACCTGGGACTGCATCTGGTTCGGGAATTACTGGCAGGAAGATACCAATGGGGACGGGAAGTGCTATGCGGAGGAGACGCCAGTCGAAGGGACAACCTATCCTGCGGATGAAAAGCAGCCCATCAAATGGCGGGTGCTGGATATTGACAAGGAAACCGGAGAAGCCCTGCTCCTTTCCGATAAGCTTATTGATTTAGTTCAGTATAATGAGACGCAAACGGGTGTCACCTGGAAGACCTGCACCCTGAGATCATGCCTGAACTGTTATGACGCTACTCAAAACGACTGCAAAAAAGATTTTTCAGAAAACTCAGGCAATGAGGGCTTTCTGAGTAAAGCATTCAATCAGGAAGAGAGAGATAAAATCCTGTGTAAAACGATTAAAAATCCAAAAAACCCTGTTTTTGATACTGACGGAGGAGCTGATACAGAGGATAAGATCTTCTGTCTGTCAATAGAGGAAGCCATGGCAAAGGACTACGGCTTTATTAATAATAATTTTATATTTGGTGTTCCCCCTTATTACACGGATAATGATGACACCCGAAAAGCTGTCACAACGAAGTTTACCTATAATAAGCCCAAATATATAGGGGGTGATGCCGGAAATGCTGATTTATGGTGGCTTCGGTCGCCCGGCTCTACTAATACTCTCGCCGCGGGTGTTTTCGATGACGGTGTGGTCAGTGCCTACAATTTCAGCAACCAAGGCGTGAGCAGCTATGACTACTGTGTTCGCCCCGCTTTCCGCATGAATCTTTCATCTTCTTCATCCCTCTGGAGCTATGCGGGAACCGTGGACTCGCGGGGTGAT
This sequence comes from Lachnospiraceae bacterium, assembly GCA_016288495.1. Classification (GTDB taxonomy): domain Bacteria; phylum Bacillota; class Clostridia; order Lachnospirales; family Lachnospiraceae; genus UBA1753. Next base: position 2,415 of record JAEEZH010000056.1, on the reverse strand, counting down.
GAATACGGCAAAGAAGTGGCTCTTGTCAGCGGTGTGTCGCTTCCCCCGGAGAAGGTGATAAAGACGGGCGGGAGTATGAGCCTCAAGGCTGTGGTAACGCCCGAAGAATCAACATATAAGTCTTTTTCCTGGAAGTCCTCAGATCCCGGGACAGTTTCTGTGGATGAAAACGGCGTGATAACAGGTATCAAAGAGGGTACCGCAATCATTACAGTTACTACAAACTATGGCGGATACTCCGATACCTGCAAGGTGACGGTGATAAACTATACTGACCCCGGAATAAAGAATCCCGTGACGGAGGGAGATACTGACTCATCTGACAACTACAAGACCACCTGGGACTGCATCTGGTTTGGTGAATACTGGCAGGAGGACACCAATGATGACGGGCATTGCTTCGATAAGGAAACGAGAGTAATAAAGCGTGAACCGGATGACAGCCATTCTCTGGAGTATTATACAGATCAGTATGGCAATGAGCTGTACTATTTTGACGGAACGGATTTTGAAGGTACGGAAAAAACATATCCTGCCGATGCAAAGCAGCCCATAAAGTGGCGGGTCCTCGATATCGATGAGCATGGCAACGCCTTTCTCCTTGCGGATAAACTGATAGATCCTGTTCAGTATAATGAGAGAGTTACTGATGTCACCTGGGAGACCTGTACCCTGAGATCATACCTGAACTGCTACGGGCCAGACAAAAACAAAGAGTTAAAAGACTTTGCCTCTGGCTTCCTGAATAAAGCCTTTTCATATGATGAGAAAGAGCATATCACAGTTTCCTATGTGGTGAATGCCGACAATAATGCCTGGGGAATCGCAGGCGGAAATAATACTGAAGATAAACTCTTCTGCCTTTCCCTGGATGAGGCCATGAACAAGGATGTGGATGGGGGAAAGAACTATGGCTTCGTGAAAAATGATTATGCATTACCAGATGATGAGGAAAAGAAGTATGCTACCTATGATGATGAAACCCGAATAGCTGTTATAACACAGTACACAGCTGATAAGCCGGGATATAATATATATTATTCTGAAAAGTCTAATGATTGGTGGCTCCGCTCGCCCGGCAAAGACAGAGAGAATGCTGCGAATGTCAGTAGTTATGGGCGGGTCTATGCCAATATGTGCGACGTGGGCAATACTTATATCTGCGTCCGTCCGGCCTTCCGTATGAATCTGTCATCTTCCTCATCTCTCTGGGACTACGCCGGAACGGTGGATTCCAAGGGGGGTGGAAATGAGATCGCTCCGCCTGTCCATGTTACGGGAGTGGAGCTTCCTCCTCAAAAAACAGTTCGGCCAGGAAGGAGTATTACCCTTAGCCCTGTTATCAAGCCGGATAATGCCGACAACAAGTCTGTCACCTGGTCTTCCTCCGCGCCGGAGGTGGCCTCAGTTGATGAAAACGGTGTTGTAACAGGTATAAAGGAGGGCACTGCGAGAATAACGGTAAGGACTGCCGACCGGGGTAAAACTGACACTTGCGAGGTAAAGGTCATAAATATCGTGGATCTCGGTATAAGAAATCCCGTGACGGAGGGGGACACCTCCACATATGACGGTTATAAAACCACCTGGGACTGCATCTGGTTCGGGGAATACTGGCAGGAGGATACTAATAGGGACGGGCACTGCTTTAAGAATGATACCACTGTATCCAAAAAGACTGACGGCAAATATTATGACCAGGATGACAACCTGCTGATCAATTTTACCGGGAGAGAGAAAACATATCCTGCCGATTCTAAACAGCCCATCAAATGGCGGGTCCTTGATATCGATGAGAACGGGAATGCGCTTCTTTTGTCTGACAGGCTCCTGGAAATATTAAACGATAATGATACCGATGAGTTTGAGGGCTGGAACAGGTGCGCAATGCGGTCATTCCTGAACTGTTACGGGGGGGAAGCCAATCTTTACAGCAAGGATTTCTCGGATTCCGGCTTCCTGAAAAATGCCTTTTCCCCTGAGGAGGCTGCCGCCATTGAAGTCTCACTTGTAAAAAACCCCAATAATCCGGTCTTCGGAACAGAAGGATGGACAGACACGAAGGATAAGCTATTCTGTCTGTCACTTGATGAAGCAAGGAACATGGACATCGGAAAGGATTACGGCTTTGTCAAAAAAGAATTTGTATATCCCTATGAAGATGAAAAGAAATATTATACAAACAACGATCCCACCCGTGTGGCGAAAAAGACACGATTTACCATTGATAAACCGGGGTTTAACGGGAATAAGGAGAGTGCTACAGATCATGACTGGTGGTGGCTCCGTTCTCCCGGACTGGGCTACCTGAATATTAAAATGTCCTATGTGAGCTCCAATGGCACTGTGTATGCCGGACATGACTTATCAAGCCATGATGACGGCTGCGTCCGTCCGGCATTCCGGATGAACCTT
>JAEEZH010000055.1 GCA_016288495.1 Lachnospiraceae bacterium | reverse complement strand
TGTTATATCTTATGATATTTTCCTTGTTCAATGTGAAATCGTAATAATTAAGATCGGTCCTCTGAGTCCAGCCTATCCCCCTCCAAAAACTGTTTCCTATATCGTTTTTGGTGAACGCTATGAGGGATACCTTGGTGATACGCTCTCTTCGAAGAGCTTCCATGGCCTTTACCACCATGGCTTTTCCTATTCCCTGTTTCCTGAATTCCTTGCGCACGCAGACATGGTAGAAACATCCCCGTCTGCCATCATGGCCGCAAAGGATGGCACCTACCACGGAGCCATCCCTTAAAGCCACCACGGAGGTAGAGGGGTTTCTTTGCAGAAACCTCTCTATACCCTCCTTTGAGTCGTCGATGGATCTGATGGCAAAGCCCTCTATGGTCAGCCACAGATCCCTTACCGCCTCATAATCTTCGATTTTCATGGTCCTTATTTCAGTATTCGTCATATATGCCTTTTCCCGGTGTGTATCAATATTTATACTCCTCGCCCACTTCACGCATCTTGAGCGCGCGTACCTTTGCGGACAGGCCGAAAAGATTGATAAAGCCCTCTGCGTCATGGTGATCATACATATCGCCTGTGGTAAAGGATGCAATGCTCTCATTGTAAAGCGAATAAGGTGACTTCGTGCCGGCCTTTATGATATTGCCCTTGTAAAGCCTGAACTTAACCTCACCGGTCACATACTCCTGGGTGGTGGCGATGAAAGCCCTGACAGCCTTGCAAAGAGGGGTGAACCACTTGCCCTCATATACGATCTGTGCCAGCTGATTGCCCATTTCCTCCTTGAGACGGTAGGTATCACGATCCAGGATAAGCTCCTCCAGCTGCTGATGAGCCTCATAGAGAATGGTTCCCCCGGGAGTCTCATATACACCGCGGCTCTTCATTCCCACAACTCTGTTTTCCACTATATCCACAATGCCGATACCATGCTTTCCGCCCAGCACATTGAGCTCACGGATGATATCGGATACTTTCATCTTTTTGCCGTTGACCGAAACAGGGATTCCCTTTTCAAAAGTCATGGTCACATACTCTCCCTCCTCGGGGGCTTTTTCGGGAGTCACACCCAGCACCAGAAGATGTTCGAAATTAGGCTCGTTGGCAGGATCCTCCAGCTCCAGTCCCTCGTGGCTGATATGCCAGAGATTTCTGTCCCTGGAATATGAACTGTCTGCGGAGAAAGGCAGATCTATACCGTGAGCCCTGCAGTACTCTATCTCAGACTCTCTGGAATCCATAGTCCATTTGTCATCTCTCCAGGCGGCTATGATCTTGAGATCGGGAGCAAGCGCCTTGATCCCCAGCTCAAATCTGATCTGATCGTTACCTTTTCCGGTAGCGCCGTGGCAGATGGCGGTGGCGCCCTCTTTCCTGGCTATCTCCACCAGTCTCTTTGCGATGACGGGTCTGGCCATGGATGTACCCAGAAGATACTTATTCTCATAAACTGCGTGAGCCTGCACACAGGGTACTATGTACTCGTCACAGAACTCATCGATGACATCCTCAATATAAAGCTTTGATGCTCCGCAGGATATCGCTCTTTCATTAAGTCCGTCAAGCTCTTCTCCCTGCCCGCAGTCTATGCAGCAGCAGATCACCTCATAATCATAATTCTCCTTGAGCCAGGGTATAATGGCTGTGGTATCCAGACCGCCGGAGTATGCTAATACAACCTTTTCTTTTGACATATCTTCCTCCTTAAAGGGAATCCTCAACTAAAGTGACAAGGGTAATCATACACCCAAAAGACAAATATTTCAATGACCACTTGACTGCGCTTTCCTTTTTTCTTCCTTGCGGATGGCTGCCTTGTCTATGAGAAGCTTTGATTCTTCAAAGGCAGCGGGAAGAGCATCGTCCATCCATTCCTTTCCGCTCTTTTCATCCTTTTTGATCTTATCCCAGTTCACCAGCACCTGGGAACTGGTGTCCGCATTCACATCACCGAACACATGGGGATGGCGCCTGACCATTTTATCCGATACCACCCTGCACACATCCTCCATATCAAAAAGACCCTCTTCCTTTGCGATCTGGGCATGCATGACCACCTGCAGCAAAAGATCTCCCAGCTCCTCCAGCATGTTCTCGCAATTGCCTGTGTCCCGGTAGATATTGATACCGCAGACCACCTCTGCCGCCTCCTCAATACATGCGGCCTTCAGGCTTTCATGAGTCTGCTCTCTGTCCCAGGGACAGCCATCCGGAGCCCGGAGTGCTTCCATGATTCCCAGAAGTCTCTCGTATTCTTTCGTCATTTCCTTTTCCCTCACTTTAGTGTACTGAAATTTTGAGATATATGATACAATAAGAGTGTTTTATTATCAACCTGTATGAACAAGTATATGAAAAAAAACGCCGAAAGCATATCGAAAAAAATCGCATTAAACGGATTGTTCATCACCCTGGCGCTCATCCTGAGCTATCTGGAAAGTCTCATACCCATACCGTTTTTTATCCCCGGGATGAAGCTGGGGCTGGCCAATCTGGCAGTCATGTGCTCGCTCTTTCTCTTTGATGCAAAGAGTGCTTTCATTGTCGACCTGCTGAGGATAATCATCATCTTTATGCTCTTCGGCAACACCACTTCCCTGATCTTTTCCCTCTTTGGGGGTATGTTTTCTCTCCTTGTGATGATCCTGCTTCATAAAAGCGGAAGATTCGGCATAGTCTCCATCAGCTCTGCTGCGGGGATCTGCCACAACATGGCCCAGCTTGCGGCGGCATCATTTTTGATCGGAGCATTTTCATACACACTGTACACTGTCATACTGTGGTTTGCCGGACTGTTTACCGGGCTTATCACCGGGATGGTCTGCGGCATCATCCTGAACAGGATCAAAGACTATGAACCTCATAAAAAAATATAAAAACGATATATTCCTGGTATCGGCACTGATATTGACGGGAGCCGTCCTCACCCTGTGGATGAGGGGAAACACCGTCCCCGGCAAAACGGCAGTGGTAAGCGTGAATTCGGAAGAATACGGCGCCTATCCCCTTGATAAAGACATTACGGTGGAAATACCCGGATACGACGGGGGCAGCAACACCCTCGTCATAAAAGACGGCTCTGCCATGATAAGCAGCGCCGACTGCCCTGACAGACTCTGCGTAAGATCCCCAAAGATCGACAGCAGCGGCGAAAGCATAATATGTCTGCCCCACAGAGTGACAGTACGGATCAGATGATCATTTCCAGATGATAAGCCCCGCCTGAAGATACATGGCCAGTGAAGAAAGGCAATACACTCCCGCCACAAAACTCATGACATATCTGACCTGCTTTTTCGAATCGTTCATAAGCTGCACATAAAGTCCCGCAGCCGGAATGATCACATGAGCGATATATCTGAAATCCTGTGAGGAAAAATTAGGTATATTGAAACAAAGCCGTATCAGAAAAGCAAAAGAAAACAGGATATAAATGACCATAAACATTCCGTATTCATTTTTATCCTTTCTGAAAAGTTCTTTCAAAACGGAGATGAAGGTAAACACTGCCGCCAGTGCGGCGCTGACCAGAAGTATACGGCCTGTCAGGGTTGCAAAAGCCGATACCCCCGAATAATCCGCTTCTCCGAAAAGAGCCGTCTTGATGATCGCAAGGGGAACATTGAATTCATCATAGGCATGGCCCGAAGCGCGAAGACAGGTAAAGGGAGTATTCTCACTGCCCGGGCTGAATATCCTCTCTGCAAAGGTCACTCCCTCTATGGGCTCGCCAACCTTCGGGGTGTAAGTCACGGGTATCCCGAAAAGCAAAAGGTTCCTCACGGGATAGAAGATCCCAAGGGGTATGCTTATGAGGGCGAAGACAAGATACTGAAGCACAAGATCTCCCGTCTTCTTTTTCTCCTTATCCCTTATGGTGCAAAACAGTCTGAAGAGCATGATACAGCCTATGGGTGCCGCCAGCATGATGCCGGAAAGCTTCGCCATCATCGAAAGCCCCATAAACAGTGCAGCGGGGATAATGTACTTAAATACCGGAGTCTTCATCCAGCAAAAAAAGAAATACATCCCTGCTATCTGCAAGAGGATACAGAGGATATCATTATTTATGCTGCCGGACAGGAAGATAAAACACGGAGCGCAGGCCATCAGTGCCACGGCACACATATAGGATCGTCTGGTGAGTTTCAGGAAAGCTACACACTTACAGCCCAGCCATGTGGTAAGACAGCTGTATATCAGCGTGAGCACCTGGACATTCTCCCTGCACCGGTCTGTCCCCCATCCGAAAACAGAGCCTGCAGCCATCTGCAGCTTCAGCCATATGGCTGCCGTGATATGGTGCAGCGGAGGCTGGAAGAAGCCCCATATCTTTCTGGGATCAAAATCAGGAAGATGTCCGTTTTCCAGAAAATATTCAATATAACCTGCCTGTCCCATTCCTGTGCCAAAGCCTATCACGTCATGCTGTCTGATCCAGGTAGGGGTGTAGATGATATAATCCGCCCTGATCAGAAAGGCCGACATACATATGACCAGCACGACTCCCGTTTCAAAGCCGAAACGTCTGAAGGCACCCATGACTGCGGCCACAGAGATCATCATCAACAAAAACACTCCCGCCTGCAGCCTTGCGGGAGTGTCATAAGTATAAAAACAACAGGTTAAAAGCGATGCAAAAATTATTGCCGCGAAAACCGCCGTATCTCTTTTTTTATCATCTTCAAACATCAGTCAATAACCATAAGCGGTGAATCGGGAGTCCCTCCCTCTCCGGCCGGGGCAGGTGACTCTTCCTGTCCCTCCGCGTTATCCTGAGCCACTATCGGTTCGATAACGATATCCTCCTGGGAAGTCTCTTCCGTATTTTCGGAAGGCTCCGGCTCTGTCTCCTGCGCCGGGGCCGGTACGTCCGAAACATATTGTGCGGACTCGGAGGCATATTCGCTGTCGGGGAAAAGAGTTATCACACGTCTGTAAGCATCCTCTGCCTCGGTCTTTCTGTCGCTCCTTCTGTAGGCATGGGCCAGATTAAACAGGGCTTCGGCATTTTTATCGTCCAGTTCGAAAGCAGTAGACAGTGACTGGACAGCAGTGTCATAATCATCATCCTTAAGTGCGTTCAGTCCCTTTTCCAGATAATCGGCAGAGGCCTTGGCGCACACATCATTCCTCATGGTATCGTAAAGCTTCTTGAATTCGTCGGAAACCATATCGCTCTCCACCACCGAAGGATCTATGCTCATCACATCCTGGGCTATCTCAATGGTATCGGAGGAGCCTTCCACATAATGCCGGGCCGCACTCATCAGCTTATCGTATGCTCCCATCAGACCGTCCGATCCTGTCATGCCCTGCATCTGATCCGAAAGAGCCACCTTTTCCTCTTCAAGGGCATTTACCCTCTTTTCCATTTCATCAAGAGCCTCAGTCTTCTCGGTCAGCTGGGCTCCCACCTCCAGAAGCTCGTCATTTATCTCGGACTGACTGTTCTTCATCCTGGCGGGAAGTATCAGATACCACATCACTGCAAGACCGATGATAAGACCGATCACAATATTGATCATGGTAGTCGCTATGATGGAATGCTCCTGATTGTTGATGGGCTGGATTATGGTCTCATTTCCGCTGGTATATTCGATGACATCCCTTTGCTGCTTCTTTTTCCTGCGTCTGGCGGCATCGGGATCCATCTCATCCATCTGTCTCATGGCCTCTTCGATCTCTCTCATATAGGTCATGGTCATGGTATTGTTGGTGTCTATGGCCGCCGCACTCTTTATGCAGGACAGGGCGTTCTCCCAGTCCTGTTCCTTCATGTATAAAAGAGCGAGAAGCTGATGGGCCCTTAAAAATCTGGGATTTATCTTGAGTATGCTCTTAAGCTGTATGGTGGCCATATCAAGGCTGTCCTGCTGGCAGTATTCCAACACCCTGTTATACTTTGAAATGGTCTGTTTGATATTATCCCACTTCGCCTGGTTGCTCTCCAGGGCATTCATGAAATCGTCAGCTATATTTTTCTGCGGCTGGAAATGTTTTGACAGTACCCACTCCCCCACAGCCTCTATGGCTTCGCCGCGCTCAAAATAAACCAGACCCAGAAGGTTCCTGGCTTCTATATTATACTTATTACATTTAAGACTGTTCCGAAGACTGTCCACCGCCCCCGACAGATCACGAACCTTAGCTTTCTCAAGTCCCTCGTTATAAAAAATATTCGAAAGCCTTATTATCTTCTTGTAAAGATATACGTCCGCTCCGCAAGAGGTACAGAAATCATTCTCGGAAAGCTCAACACCGCAATTATAGCATTTCATAATTTCTGATTACCCGATGATTCCGAGGACTGATCCTGACGGTAGATCTCCAGCATAAGGTCCGTCAGGTCCGTCATATCATGCTGTCTGATGGCATCCTCCGCATCATCCGCCTCAAGGGAAGGATGAAATTTTTTTAATTCCTCTTCAAAATTGATCATGGCAAAACCTCAATTACCAAGCTGTGAAAGACGCTCCTTTACCTGCTCCATCATCTTCTCGTAGCCTGCCAGTTTTTCTTTTTCCTCTTCTATCTTCTTAGCAGGAGCCTTTCCCAAAAACTTTTCATTCGAAAGCATGTTTCTGGATCTCATAAGCTCGCCCTCAAGACGCTTTTCTTCTTTTTTCAGGCGCTCCAGCTCCTTTGAAATATCAATGAACTCACCCAGAGGAATATATACGGTAACGGCGGCAGTGACCACCGAAACTGCATCCTGAGGGATCCTGTCTTTGTCCTTTTGTACTGTAAGGGCCGATGCTCCGGCAAGGGTCTCAAAGAAGAGCGAACTGTCCTCAAATACTTTAAGGACACTCTCATCGGGGGAGACCACAAACATGGCTGCCTTTCTGGAAGGAGCCACATTCATCTCAGCGCGGACATTGCGGATACCCTTTACGGCATCCTTTATGATATCGATCTCATCAGCCTCTTTTGTATAACATCTGTCCTCACGGAAAACAGGCCATGAAGTGATCATGATGGAATCCTCTTCCCTGTCACTGTCATCAGCCGTCAGAGTACAATATATCTCTTCCGTGATAAAGGGCATATAGGGATGAAGCAGCTTGAGCGAATCTATCAGCACATTTTTCAAGGTGTAAAGAGCCGCATTCCTGCCGGTAACCTCATCCTTCGAATAAAGTCTGGGCTTTATCATCTCGATATACCAGTCGCACATCACATCATAGATAAAATCATAGATCTTTGATACGGCGATGCCCAGCTCATATTTTTCCATATTATCCGTAACCTCACGGATAACATCATTCAGGCGGCACAGCACCCATTTATCCTCCGGATAAAGCTCATCTGCCGAAGGCTCCGTGATCTGTGTCGACTCCATATTCATCATAATGAATCTGGAAGCATTCCAGACCTTGTTTGCAAAATTCCTGCTGGCCTGTACCCTGGCGTCGGAAAATCTCATATCATTTCCCGGGGCATTGCCTGTCACCAGTGTAAAGCGGAGCGCATCGGCACCGTACTGCTCTATCACCTGAAGAGGATCTATACCGTTACCCAGGGACTTGCTCATCTTCCGGCCCTGTTCATCCCGCACCAGACCATGGAAGAGCACCGTAGAGAAGGGCTTCTCTCCCATCTGTTCATAACCTGAAAATATCATTCTGATGACCCAGAAGAATATGATATCATATCCCGTCACCAATACATCGGTAGGATAGAAATAGTCGAGTTCCTCGGTCTTCTGAGGCCAGCCAAGAGTGGAAAAAGGCCAGAGAGCCGATGAGAACCAGGTGTCCAGCGTATCCTCGTCCTGCCTGAAATGCTCACATCCGCACTTGGGACACTTATCGGGAGCCTGTGCAGCCACGACCATCTCACCGC
>JAEEZH010000054.1 GCA_016288495.1 Lachnospiraceae bacterium | reverse complement strand
CTTCCGTATCCAGGTTATCCATTGCATGCAGCAGGTCATTCACCTCATCGGTCCTGTCCCCAAAGGAATACTCCTTAAGCCGGGCTGCCACATCTTCCATCACATCCATATCCAGGTTCTCACATGCCACGGAAAGTTCATCAAGAACAGCCGATAACTCCTCATCAGAAATGGGAGTAAGCTGCGAATCATCCTTCTTTTCTTCTTTAAAGTATACAGACAGACTATCAAGCAGATCCCTGTAGGTCTTCAGAAGAGCGTCGGTCTTTGACCTGATGGTATCCACATCTTCCGCCTTGCCCGCGTATTCCAGTTCCTGGGCCATATCTCCCAGCTCCAGGGCACCTATCTGCCGCGAACTGCTCTTGAGCGCGTGCACCTTTATGGCATAGTCTTCCCAGTCCTCTTCATCATAAGCCCTTTGTATCAGAGCATATTTTTCCTGACCGCTCCGGTAATATTCACAGACGATCTTCTGATAGAGATCAACCGATCCCAGGGCGTCGATGGCGTTCACACTGTCCAGGCCTTCGTAGGATACACTTGTCAGGGCGCCCTGATCCTGACCATCTGCAACGCCATCTACTATCTTTTCTTTTGGAAGCCACCTTTTCACGCAGGAGATCAGGCTTCTGACATCTATGGGCTTTGCCACAAAGTCATTCATGCCCGCATTCCTGAACATCTCCCTGGCTTCCTCCATGGCATTTGCGGAAAGAGCTATGATGGGTACGCCGTCAGCCCTGTGGATATCTCTCCGGATAACTTCCGTTGCCTCCACGCCATCCATTTCAGGCATCATATGATCCATGAAAATGAGATCATAATCCTTAAGATTCAGCATCCTGATGGCTTCCCGGGCACTGAGGGCTCCGTCACAGGATGCTTTAAGCGGCGCCAGCAATCCCTTTGCAATGGTTATGTTTATCGCATTGTCATCCACGATGAGGAAGCGGGCTTCCGGAGTCGTAAAATCGATCACAAAAGCTCCGCCGGCATCGTTTGAACTGTGTGTCAGCACCAGATTGTTAAGGATATTGACCATGCCAAGGGTCGTTTCCGGCCGTCTCATGATACGGAGATTCGGAAGATCCGATTCAAAATCAGAGGCAAAGGCCACCAGGATAACTCCGGTAACCTTATCATGGGACCGCAAAAAATCCCTGAGCTCATCCGTATACCCATATTCACTGAAGAAAACAAAATCCTGATCACTCATCGGTGCATATTCAGCCAGGTCATTGATAATACTGCCCCGTACGCCGAAACGGTTGACACCCTTCACAAAGGCATCGGCCATATTATCATTTTCACTCAGGCAATATACAAATTTGTTTTCCGCATCCTTTACTTTAAGATCAAGCGATCCGTCTATTACCTTTTGAGGAATGGAAAAATAAAAATCCGAACCTTTTCCGTATTCGCTCTTTACCTCCAGCTTTCCTCCCATGGCCTCACACAGTTTCTGTGAAATGGCCAGACCCAGACCGGTCCCCTCAACGGACCTGTTGCGCTTGGAATCCACCTGCTGGAAGCTGACAAAAAGCTTAGTCATATCTTCCTGCTTGATGCCCACACCGGTATCCACGATATGATAGCTCATGATCACTTCGTCTTCGGATTTTTTTTCACAGCCCACACGTATGACGACCACGCCCTGTCGGGTAAATTTGATGGCATTATTGGCCAGATTGATGATGATCTGACGGATGCGCATGGAATCACCCTCCAGCACCCTGGGTATCTGATCGGAACAGCTGACATAAAAATCCAGTTCCTTATCCCCTATCCTTGTGGCAAGCACATTGGCTATATCCGCAAGCTCTGACAAAGGCTCATATCTTTCGGGGATGATCTCCATCTTGCCCGCTTCTATCTTTGAGAAATCAAGGATATCATTTATTATATTCAAAAGATTTTTGCCGGAGTTCTGTATCTGGGTCAGATAATCCAGCACATTTTCGGGAAGCGGCTCTCTCAATGCGATCTCAGCCATTCCTATCACCGCATTCATGGGGGTTCGGATCTCATGGGACATATTTGCCAGGAAATCCGACTTCATCCTTGCCACACGTTCCAGCGAATCGTTGGCTTCCTTCATAAAACCGATCAGATTCACCGACTCCGTGGTATCATGAAGTATATAGATGGCGCCCATGCCTATGCCCCGCTCTTCGAGTTCGTTTTTATGGACCTTAAAATAAGTATTTCCCATATCGGTGGGACAGCACAGTACCTCGAGACCTTCCACGTTTATGGCAGTATCAAGCCATTCATCCATTTTCTTACGGTCGGAGAACGAACTTATCAGATCCTTGGGAAGCTTTCTGATCATAACATCGTTCATATGCACCAGCCTGTCATATTCATCATAAAGAACAAAGCCGTCGCTCATCTCATTGGCAAAGGACCTCAGGGACCAGGTCCTCAACTTATCTATGGAATAGCTTTTTATGAAATAGAGATATGAAAAACACATCACGGTCTGGATAACAGCATTGATCCAGACAGGAAGAGACATAACACTAACCGTAGATTCAACAACAGCTATAGCGATCTGCTGAAAAAGAAATATATAATACTTCCCCCGGTAAAGCTTGGGAGATCGCAAAATACAGACAACGGATACCGCAAGTATGATAACAACATTTACGATAAACCCCTTGTTATAAATATTAAAATCAAGTATGAAAGACTCCGGGATAGCCGGCGTTGCCACCCACCAGCTTCTGCCCCACAGGATATGCTTCGAATAGGAAATGAACCTGTGTCCGCGAAGAGTCAAAAGGATAAGGCAGGTCTGAAAGAGACAGATCATCCCGGAAGGGATGAGCATAAGCTTTATCACGCGATGCCTGCCGGAAAGGATGATCATCCAGAGAGTAAAGAAACAAAACCAGCAATGACTGGCATAATATACGACCAACACCGATCTTGCCGCCCTGATACCGCTGCTTTCCACCAGGAAATAACAAAGAACGTCAGTGGCTATGACAAGAGTACAGATGAATATATATCCCCAATTACGTCTGTCGGTACGTATGGCGCTTATCATGCAGAGCAGGAGAAGCACTATCAGCACCAAAAATAATACCTTGAATACCATTTATGTCTCTTTACCGGATCATTTTTCCGGATCTTCTTTACTGGATCTTCTTTAAAAGATCCGCATCATAAGTGTCTGCAAAAATCTGAACTGCCGATGAAGTCGCCTCCTTAAACTCTGCCAGATCGGGATAGGTGACCGTCATCCCCTCTTCTTTCAGCTTGTCGATATATTCTTCGGTCTGGGACTTGATCAGTTCCCTGTCCTTTGCCTGTGCCTTAAGGGCTGCCTGTGCCAGGATCTGCCTGTCCTCATCGGACAAAGAATCCCATACATCATCCGCAATGACAAAAAGCATTACATCGTAGCTGTGATTGGTAATGGCCAGGTTAGACTGAACCTCATAAAGATTATTGTTATATATGACGGGGATCGGATTCTCCTGGGCGTCAAACTCACCGTTCTTTAACGCATCGTAAAGCTTTGTAAAATCAAGGACCTTGGGCTGGGCGCCAAGCAAAAGCATGGTCTGCATAACGATCTGGTTCTCGGGAGTCCTGATTATCAGCCCGTCCATGTCGGAAACATTATTGACCGGTCCGATCTTATCAGAGGTGGTCACACACCTAAATCCGTTGTCATAATGCCCAAGGACCCTTATATTGTAATCAACCAGTTCTTCCTCGGCTTCTTTTTCCACATCACCGTCCACAAACGCCCATGCCTCGTCAAAATCGTCAAACAAAAAAGGAAAGGCCGAAATGCCGACGTTCGGAGCATATGTGGCAAAATTACCGGCACTGGATGCCGTGATATCGATATCCGAATTTACTATTCCCTCGATCAGTTCGGAATCCGCTCCCAATTCTCCGTCAGGATGTATTTCCACGGCGATACGGCCATCCGTGGCAGTTTCCACTTCTTCCTTGAAAAGCTCCGTAGCCACCACTCTGGGGTCGGAGGCGGAAGTGGAAAAACCCGCCTTAAGTACCAGCGTATCCCCACCTGCCCCGGCACCTGCGGGCTGTTTGCCCGAACATGCAGCGAGTAAAGACGCAGAGATAAATACAGCTGATATGAAACCAATCCTTTTAAGTCCCATTTCTTTTTTCCTCCGGAAATACAATTGATCTGTCTGATAAAACAGCCCGATGAAAAAATTATACCCCATTATAACCGAAAGGTCAATTTGAATAATGCCCCGGAACAGGAATTTATACATTGAATTCAGGACGGTTTCTCTATATAATCTAAAAGATAAAACTACTCAGACAGGAGGATCGATATGACACTGATCATTATAGTCCTTATACTCATGCTGGCGGTCATTCTGGGCGGTTATCTGCTCTTTGAACACATCAGGCACACCATAAAACGCTACACCGCCAACCTGGTGGATATAGAACATCTGGACAAGCTGGCGAAGGAGCTGGAACAGGACGGCGCCACCAGGCCCAAATCCGTTTCCGCCATGACCAGCGTCTATCTGCCCCAGATATCCAGGGACTTTCCCGGCTTTAATTTTAACGAGATGAAGGGCAGAGCGGAATCCGTGCTGTCATCATATCTGCGGGGCATCACACAGATGAGCACCGAACCTTTGAAAGACGGAAACAGCGAGCTCAGATATGCTCTTCAGGGATATATCGACGCACTTAAGGAACAGGAACTTAAGGAAACCTTCAATGCCATAAAGATCCACCGTACCGAGATCACGAATTATTCAAAGGTTCCCGGAAAATGCGTGATCACCTTTCAGAGTTCCCTCCAGTGCATACACTATAAAGAAAAACAGGGAACCCTGACCGAAGGCTCAAAGGACCTGACATATCAGACAAAATATGACGTGGATATGATATATATCCAGGACAGGGACAAGCTGGAAGAGGATCAGGACAGCGCCAGGGCCTACAACTGCCCGAACTGCGGGGCTCCCATCAGATCACTTAAGTATAAAAGCTGCGAATACTGCGGCTGCGGCATAGAAGAATACAACATAAAAGTCTGGAGTTTTTCCGCCGTCAGGGAAAGGACGCGCTGACGGGAAACGTAAATATCCGGGGGGGGAACGAAACACCATATGTCCATGTACAGATTCAAAACCGAATACCTGGATCTTAAGCAGACTGCCGAAAGCGGACAGATCTTCAGATGGGAAACCGCAGATCCCGGCAGTTATGACCGGGCCTATGAGATACCGGCATTTGGCAGACGGATAAGGATATATCAAAAGGGCTGTGATCTTGCCGTATCCTGCAGTGAAAAAGAATGGAATGACATCTGGGCATCCTATTTTGACATGGCTACCGATTACAGGGCGATCGCCGAAAAGATCCGCCTGACCGGAGACGGATTTCTGATCAGAGCCTGTGAATACGGCAGCGGCATCCGCATTCTGAGACAGGATCCCTGGGAAATGATCATCACCTTTATGATCTCCCAGAACAACAATATCCCCCGGATCAGGAACTCGGTAAAAAAGATCTGCAAAATATGTACACCCGATGACAGTTTCCCCTCTCCCTCAACGATCGATCCCTCCATCTTCGACGATCCTTCGTTGGGGCTGGGATACAGAGCCCCTTACCTTAAAGAAATGTGCATATACGCAAAAGCTCATCCGGAATTTACGGATGAGCTCATATCCATGTCATATGATGAAGCTTTTGAAACGCTGCTGGGTTTTAAGGGCATCGGGAAAAAAGTGGCAGGCTGTATCTGTCTTTTCGGCCTGCACCATATAGATGCCTTTCCCATTGACACACATATCAGAAAAGTCCTGGACAGATATTATCCCCGGGGCTTCGACCCGGCGCCCTACAAGGGCTTCGCAGGCCTGGTGCAGCAATACATGTTCTATGCGGATTATAAGGATCTCCCTTTTGATCCTCAGGCTTCGAACTTATAGCCCATCCCCCAGATGGTCTTGATATAATCGCCGCATTCTCCGAGCTTTGCCCGGAGTTTTTTTACGTGGGTGTCTATGGTACGGGCATCTCCGAAATAATCATAATTCCACACATTGTTGAGTATCTTTTCACGGGAGAGAGCTATGCCTGAATTCTCCATAAAGTATGTGAGCAGTTCGAATTCCTTAAAGGAAAGCTCCACCGGCTCTCCCTTAACGGTGACCACATGCGCCTTCTTATCCGCAACTATGTCCCCCGCTTCTATCTTTTCCTCGCCCGCGCCGGCGCCGAAACGCCGCAGGAGGGCTTCCACCCTGGCCACCAGTATTTTAGGTGAAAAGGGCTTTGTGATATACTCATCCGCCCCGGTCTCAAACCCGTGGAGTTCATCACTCTCCTCACTCTTTGCGGTCAGCATGATAAAAGGCACAGATGAACTTTCCCTTATCTCGGAAAGCACGTGCCAGCCGTCTATTTTCGGCATCATCACATCACAGATGATAAGGCTTATGTCCGGCTGCTCATAAAACAGATCCAGAGCCTGTACACCGTCCTCCGCTTCCACCACCGTGTAATCTTTTTTTACCAGAAAATCCTTTACCAGCTTTCTGATCCTGAATTCGTCATCTACCACTAAGATCTTTGTATTTTCCATAATTTAAAGCCCCAGTTCCAACTCTTTTTCCCTTACCTTCTTTTCCCGCTCCGTCAGAGACTGTTCCCAGGCAGAGTATTTATTCTGTATCGCCACCTCGTAGTTTAGAATATTGGGATTATCCGATTTCATGGTGATAACGAACATGGCGATGACAGCCACTGCCAGGGCACCGATGATTATCCTGCAAAGTCTGACCTGGTCACGGCAATGCTGGATCTCTTCATTCTTCTGGGAAAGGGTCTCGTCCCTGCCCGAAGTCATATCGTCCCTGATCTCATAGGATGCGCCGAAGGGGATGCTGTCTATCTGCTGAGGATCCACATATTTGCTCTTATACAGTTCATCGTGAAGTTCCTTGAGAAAAGCCATCCCCACAGGGGTCTTCATCACCTGTCCCTTGATCATCTTGTTATAGATCACCAGAATGCTCATGGGATCCGAATGATTCAGCCTCGACTTTATATAATAGATCTTCTTTTCTTCTTCCAGCGCGGCATCCGCCTGTTCCCTGGTGGGAAAGGAAAAGCCCGCTGCCTCGTATACTTCATTGTTCGCCATGATCTTGCCTTTCTGCCGGATATACTACCAGATCCGTGTATACCGGAGTGTTCTCATCAAAACATCCTTCATCAGAAACAAATGCTCCGCATCCGTATAGTTTTTCAAGATAACCCATCACCTGATAAGGGATGCATTCTCCTTTTTTTATCCTGTACGCCCGGCCTTCCCTGCTCTCAAAATACACATGGACATAGGACTTAGGATCATCAAGATATGCACAAAGGCCGGAATAACCCTCCTCAAAGGCACTCTTTAAATACTCCGTATTTTCCTTCTGATCCTCAAAATCCAGGACAGTGCTTATACCCCCTCCGTTCACACATCTGTCCATGGCCCAGGATGCCGCGATACGATCTGCCGTATCATCCATCCATTCCCGGTATAAATACTCCACATTCTCTGACGACTCATCCATGACCTGTTTACACAGATCCCGATACGCCGGATTATCAATAAGCTTCTCCGGCCATGAATGGGAGAAGGATTCAAGCTCCGGGTAACGGTTTATATCCGGCCTGTTTCCCCAGGCCCTGTCATAATCCCACACCGGTGCCATGATAAACTTCCCAGACAGGGAATCATAGGTACAAAACGTACTGTGGGAATTGGAATCCGGCTCGTTGGTAAGCACGTCAAGGATATATTTCCGGGCCAGTGACTCCTCATCCGCGATCTCTGACAGTCCCCTCAGATCAGCGGATACACAGGCGGCATCCACAGCGTCTTCAAATCCGTCCAGGATCAGCGATGCCCTGTCCCTATACTCCTTCCCCGGGAATTCGGGAAATACAAACTCCCAGTACACTCCCTCTCCTCTGTCCAGATATACCGCTTCACTCTTTAATCTCTCCTCCCAGGTCTCCTTTTCCAGAAGAAACGAATCCCTGTCGGGGGCCATATGTTTTTCAAAATAATAATCCACAGACTGGACCAGCATATAGTTCCCGTGGTATTCTCCGTTAAAATAAACATCCGCATAACGGTAATCCACCACACCCCCGATTCCCAGGGCTTTTGCCAGTTCAAAGGCCGCCGCATTCCGAAGATGCGAAGTATCCATGGCATTTGCCAGAAGCACCCAGGAAGATCCTGTTTCCATTCCCAGAAGCGCTGTTTCCTTCTGCAGGTTAAGTTTGTAATTCTTTTTTGCAAGGGTGAAACTGGACTGTCCCTTTGCCCGCATAAAATCGATCCTGACACTGCCCAGATCCGCCCCGTCCGAATCCACACAATTTAAGTATCCGGAGTCAAGGTTCAGCTTATCCGCATCCATGCGTTCCAGGCTTCCGCTTTTTGTCTCAAGAAAAACAGCCGGCAGATCCCTGGAATACATGACCGAAAGATCGTAAGTCCTTTCGATCCGCCCGTACGCCCTGGACAAGTATGCAATGTCAAGCCGCTTTGTTTCGGGCTGGATACCATCCCCGCAATACAGCCTGCTGCCATCGGCAGACACTTCAAAATATTTTTCGTCAAAAGAAAGAGTAAGCCCTCTTCCTGCCGCAAAGGAAGGCAGACAGAAAAAAGCTTCCTTATCCCTTAAAAAAACCTTCACAGGTTCCTGGGAATAACCGTCAACGATACATTTTACATCCACATGTCCCACATAGGGTTCATCCCAGGTGATATCAGGCGGCCATGGGGCGTCGCTCTTATCCGCATTTTCCATCCTGCGCATAAAAACATAGAGCAACAGTAAAAGCAGGCCGCAGGCGATAATAAAAAAAACACGTTTTTTATTCATGTCGACACTATCCGTATTATTTCCCGATATATCTCATCCCTGCCCTGCTTTGACAAAGCCGAAAAGGGTATGACCTTAAGCTCTGCCCCGGCACCTAGTCCTTTTCTTATGGCAACTGTCTGTTTTGAGAGCTGTGAACGCTTTACCTTATCGCTCTTCGTGGCAATTATCAGAGGCTCTATACCCGCCGATCTGATCCAGTCATACATCTGGACATCATTGGCTGAAGGTTCATGCCTCAGATCAAGGAGCAGGAAAACACTGCGCAAAGCTTTGGAAGAATTCAGATAGCCTTCTATCATGCCTCCCCATTTTTCCGATTCGCTTCTGGATACCTTTGCATAACCATAGCCCGGAAGATCCACAAAGCATAATGGACACTCCCTCTTTTCCTCTTCTTCTTTTACAAAAGCATTTATTTTATAAAAATTTACGGTCCTGGTCTTCCCCGGCTGAGAAGAAGTGCGGGCCAGATCCTTTCGGTTCATGAGAGCGTTTATCAGGGAAGATTTTCCCACATTGCTCTTTCCCGCAAAAGCTATCTCGGGCAGATCACCCTCCGGAAGTTTTGACGTGATCCCGCACACCGTATCCAGTTTTGCCTCTCTTATCACCAGCTGTCCCATCACTGCACCTTGATCTTTTTCTTTCCCTTTGTCTTTACCTCACCGAAAAAGGCGTGGCTTATCACCTCGTCCATACCGGTGACGTAAACTATGGAAAGGCCGTCCGTTATCTCCGTATCAAACTCTTCCACATCCCTCTTATTCTCTTTGGGGACCAGCACCTGCTTTATCCCGGCGCTCTTCGCTGCAAGAAGCTTTTCCTTAAGACCGCCTATGGGCAGGACCCTGCCCCTTAAGGTGATCTCTCCGGTCATGGCGGTATCGCATCTTACGGGAGTACCCGTAATGGCCGAAAGCAGTGCGGTCGCCATGGTTATTCCGGCCGAAGGACCGTCCTTGGGAGTAGCACCCTCGGGGATATGGATATGAAAATCATTTTCCTTGTAAAAACTGCTCTTAACCCCGTATCTGTCCGAAATGGATCTGATATAGGAAAGCCCCGCCTGGGCTGATTCCTTCATCACATCCCCCAGCTTGCCCGTAAGCTTCATCTGTCCGGTTCCCGGCATGATATTGACCTCGACCTCCAGGGTATCGCCTCCCACACTGGTCCAGGCCAGACCGCGGACTATCCCTATCTCATGTTTTTTTCCGGCCTTTTCCCTGGTATATTTAACCTTGCCCAGAAAGTCCTTCAGATTCTTATCGGTGACAGTGATCTTTTTATCCTTGCCCTCATAGATCCGTCTGGCGCTCTTTCTGCAAAGTTCCCCGATACGCCTCTCCAGACCTCTGACTCCGGCTTCCCTGACATAGCCGGATATCACGGCACTTATAGCCTTATCCGTTATGACCAGCTGTCCGGGAGTGAGTCCGTTTTTCTCCAGCTGCTTTTTGATCAGATGTTCCTTCGCTATGTGAAGCTTTTCATTTTCGGTATAACCCGAAACCTCCACTACTTCCATACGGTCAAGAAGGGGTCTGGGAATATCTGCGGCGTTGTTGGCTGTGGCCACAAAAAGGACCTCCGACAGATCGATGGGAAGCTCAATATAGTGATCCCTGAAATTCTTATTCTGTTCTCCGTCCAGGACTTCCAGAAGTGCGGATGACGTATCGCCCTTGTAATCACTGGACACCTTATCTATCTCATCCAGCAGCATGAGGGGATTCTTGACCCCGGCATTTTTAAGTCCGGCGGCGATACGCCCGGGCATCGCTCCCACATAGGTCCGTCTGTGTCCCCTGATCTCAGCCTCATCCCTGACGCCGCCCAGACATATCCTGACATATTTTTTATCCAGGGCCCTGGCTATGGATCTGGCTATGGAGGTCTTACCCGTACCGGGAGGGCCCACCAGGCAGATAATGGGGCTTTCCCCTTTATCCGTCAGATTCCTGACGGCCAGAAATTCCAGCATTCTCTCCTTCACCTTGCTCAGGCCGTAATGATCCTCCTCCAGGATCTTTTCGGCATTTTTAAGGTCGTTGTTTTCCTCCTGAACCTTATCCCAGGGCATTTCCAGAAGGGTTTCGATATAGGCTCTGGTGACGGCGCTTTCGGATGACGATCCGGAAAGATTCTTATACCGCCCTATTTCCTTTTTGATCCTGTTCTTTATGTCATCGCTGGCGCACAACCCCTCCAGTTCCTGGGTGAACCGCTCTGTCTCGGTATCCACGTCCTGTTCGTCCCCAAGTTCCTTACGGATATAGTTCATCTGCTCGCGGAGAACATATTCCTTATGGTTCTGCGCCATTTTCTCTTTTACGCCGTTCGCCAGATCCTGACGTATCCTTGCCACCTCTATCTCCTGATTCAGGATCTCGCAGACTTTCTTATATCTTTCGGTTATGTCCACACAGGATAAAACCTGCTGCTTCTTTTCATAATCGATGGGAAGATTAGCGGTGATCTCATCCAGGAGCCTTGGAAGCTGCCTGATATTTTCAAACTGTCTGGTAAAGGCTTTTCCCACCTTCGGAAAATAAGATGTATAATCGGAGAACAGATCCTTGACTTCCCGGGACATAGCCTCACGGTTGATCTTTTCTTCCATGGCTTCTCCGGGAGAAAGACTGTTATCATTATCGTAATCGCTGAAGGTCTCCACCTTTGCCAGAAGATAATCGTCCACAGTATCATCAAATTCTTCCAGACGTCCTCTCTCAAGCCCTTCCACCAGGACCCTGACGATCCCCGCAGGCATCTTGAGCACCTGCTTGACCACAGCCACCGTCCCGTATTCATACAGCTGGTCTATCCCGGGATCGTTCACCTGGGAATCCTTCTGTGTCACCAGAAAAACACGCTGATTGCTCATCATCGCATTTTCAACCGCAGTTATTGATTTTTTCCGGCTCAGATCAAAATGGATGACCGTATTGGGAAGTATGGTCATCTCTCTCAGTGAAATAGCCGGTAAAGACATTTCCTGTTTACTCATTTCTTTTACCTTAAAAACACAAGGCTGTCTTTGGCACATACTATGAGACAAAGGACAGCCCTGTGAAGTTATGATGATTTCTTCTTTTTCTTTTTCTGTTGTTTGACAGCCTCTATATCAATGGCTGTGCCCTTCAGTATGACCTCTCTGCCATCATCATAGACCAGCGTAGGTCCTTCTATACCCTCGACCGCGTTTGCAGTCACCACACACCGGCTGACATCCTGCTCCGAAGGCACCCTGTACATGACATCCGTCATGATGGACTCCACTATGGCCCGCAGGCCTCTGGCTCCGGTTTTACGTTCTATGGCCTCATCGGCTATGGCTTCTATCGCCTCCGGGGTGAATGTAAGCTCGACGCCGTCATACTTGAGCAGCTGCTTATACTGTTTTGTAAGGGAGCTTTTCGGTTCGGTAAGGATCCTTATGAGATCGCTTTTTTCAAGCTTCCTGACAGCCACAGTCACAGGCAGACGACCTATCAGCTCCGGTATAAGGCCGAACTTGTTCAGGTCATCCGGCATCACCTGGGCAAAGAGAAGACCTTCGTCCCTCTCGTGCTTTGAGGCCACCTCGGCGTTGAATCCTATTGATTTGCGGTCCAGTCTGGTCTCGATTATCTTGTCCAGATCCACAAAAGCTCCTCCGCATATAAAAAGGATGTTTGTGGTATCTATGGGGATGGTCTCCTGATTGGGATGCTTACGCCCGCCCTGGGGAGGCACGTTTGCGACCGTTCCCTCTATTATCTTCAGGAGGGCCTGCTGTACGCCTTCTCCCGAGACGTCCCTGGTGATGGAAACATTCTCCGATTTCCTGGTGATCTTGTCTATCTCATCGATATAGACTATACCCACCTGGGCTCTTTCTATATTGTAATCCGCCGCCTGGATCAGCTTGAGAAGGATGTTTTCCACATCCTCGCCCACGTATCCGGCCTCGGTCAGCGTGGTGGCATCGGCTATGGCAAAGGGCACATTGATGATCTTTGCAAGAGTCTGGGCTATAAGGGTCTTTCCGCAGCCCGTGGGCCCCAACATCAGTATATTGCTTTTCTGCAGCTCCACCTCGGAATCCGAAGGAGCCATGATCCTCTTGTAATGATTGTAAACAGCCACGGAAAGAGTCTTTTTAACCTCATCCTGGCCTATCACATAATCATCGAGAAAGTTCTTGATCTCAATGGGTTTGAGCAGATTGATCTCAAGCTTCTCGTCCTTTGCGCTCTGCTCCGGCTCATTATACTCATCATAGATGATCTCAGCACAAAGTTCCACACACTCATCGCAGATATAGGCTCCGGAGGGGCTGGAGATCAGTCTCCTCACCTGTGTGGAACTCTTTCCGCAAAAAGAGCACCTTAAATTCGATTCTATATCTTTTTTCTTTGACATCTGTTATTCCCTGTTGGTGATAATGCGATCTATAAGTCCATAATCAAGAGCTTCCTGTGCGGTAAGCCAGTTATCCCTCTCGGTATCGGCCGCTATCGTCTCATAGCTCTGACCGGTATTTTCCGCCAGGATGGTATTCAGGCTCTTCTTCAGATGAAGGATATGTCTGGCCGCGATCTCTATCTCCGTAGCCTGACCCTGGGAACCGCCCGAAGGCTGGTGTATCATTATCTCAGCGTTGGGAAGGGCAAATCTCTTACCCTTTGTACCTCCTGCCAGAAGGAAAGCCCCCATGCTGGCAGCCATTCCCACACAGTAGGTGGCCACATCGCATTTTATGAAATTCATGGTATCATATATCGCCATGCCTGCGGTGATGACACCGCCGGGACTGTTTATATAAAGATGGATGTCCCTGTCCGGATCCTCAGCCTCCAGGAACATGAGCTGAGCCACCACAAGTCCCGCAGTGGTCTCGTTCACCTCTTCTCCCAGGAAGATGATCCGCTCCTTCAGCAGCCTGGAGAAAATATCATATGACCGCTCACCGCGGCTGGTCTGTTCTATGACATAAGGTATTAACATTTTTGTCCTCCGCACAATCCTTCGCAGCGAAACTCATTATGCCTCGACTGCATTATCCCTCACGAAATCCACTGCCTTTCTGATGGCTATATCGCGCTTGATATTCTTTATATCCTTCTCTGAGAAGAACTCGGTAACCTTTTCCTTTTCCATCTGATAAGACTCTGCCATCTTATCCAGTTCCTTGTCATAATCTTCCTCGGATACTTCTATCTTTTCGGCTTCCACAACGGCCTCCAGCACATATCTGGATTTCACGGAATCCTCAGCCTGGGGACGCATCTGCTCCATGAGCTTCTCTCTGGTGAGGCCGGTCATCTGATAGTACTGCTCTATTGAAAGGCCCTGATAAGAAAGATTCATGGCATAATTGTCGATAAGCTTCTCAGCCTCGGTATCAAAGATGGCATCGGGGATATCCATCTTGGAATCCTCAACAATGGCCTTGATCACACGGTCTTCCTTGTCGCGCTTTGCCTCAGCCTCCTTCTCTTCAGTGAGCTTTGCCTTTATGTCGGCCTTGTATTCATCCAGAGTGTCAAAACCGCCGGCGTCCTGGGCAAACTCATCATTGAGCTCGGGCATCTCCTTTTCCCTGATCTCGGTCACGGTACAGATAAACTTTGCATCCTTGCCTGCCAGGGATTTCTCCTGATATTCCTCGGGGAAGGTGACATTCACCGTGGTCTCCTCATCGATATTCACACCTATGAGCTGATCCTCAAAGCCGGGGATGAACTGTCCCGAACCGATGGTAAGGGGATATTTCTCACCCTTTCCGCCTTCAAAAGGCACATCATCCACAAAGCCCTCGAAATTAAGGGTGATCATATCACCGTCCTTGACAGCCCTGTCCTTTACCTCTATGATACGGGCGTTCTTCTCCAGTTCTTTATCCAGTCTTTCCCTAATCTCATCATCGGAAACGGACACATCGGTCTTTTCCACCTTTACGCCCTTGTATTTTCCCAGCTCTATCTCAGGCTTTAAAGCCACCATAGCAACAAAGGAAAAAGGCTTGCCCTTTTCGATGTTAACATCCGTGATCTCGGGACGGCTGCAGACCTCCAGATCCTCGGCCTTATCCAGCTCTCTCTCATATACCACGGGCATGAGTTCATTGGCTGCATCCTCATAGAACACGCCGGCACCATACATGCGCTCTATCATCTGACGGGGCACCTTGCCCTTCCTGAATCCGGGTATGGAAATATTCTTCTTCTGCTTGTTATATGCGCTCTGCAAAGCTTTTTCCAGCTCATCCGCATCCGTCTCAAATGTAAGCTTTGCCATACTATGCTCTAATTTCTCAACCTGTAAACTCATATCTTCCTCCTCTATAAACCATAGTTTACAACCGATATTATCCGCTCAAAAACAGACATTTATCAATTATATCACATCAAATAAAATAATTCCAGTTAAATCATATTTACATTATGGTAGGCCGGATCGTCGGTCACTTCCTTTATGAACAATTCGGGCATCACAAAAGCCTCAGCCGTTTCCCTGTCCGGAAATTCCACCTCCGCCAGTATCCTGCCCTCAGGGCAGGAGAAAATATCCAGTTCTATCACAAGAGGCGTCAGGGAATTGATCTTGCCGAGTCTTTCTTCATCAAAACCGGGGAACAGGCTTTCATCCGCCAGAAGCGGTATCTCATATCTGACCTTTCTGATCACCCGGCCGTCAGCCTTTTCCAGAAGATGTTCGTAGCTTTCCTTTGTCAGGGGAAGATTATATTCGGTCCTCTCCATCAGCCCGCTGCCCTTGTAGGTCATGTAATACTTTTCCTGATCCCGTCTTATCCTGATCACCGGTTCCCGGCACAGATAGGCCTGTTCGATCTGTCTGGAACGGTAGGCCGACAGATCCCCGGGCAGTTCCTTTATCAGGAATTTTCTTTCTATTTCCTTAGCGCTCATGAGTGCACCGTGTATATAATGCTTTCTTTTACATGATCCGCCGTCGCTTTATCGGCCAGCTTTTCCAGGATGGCCGCTCCGAATTCTATGGCAGTTCCCATGCCTCTGGATGTGATGCAGTTTCCGTCGGTCACCACAGGCTCGGAAGAGATGATGGCACCCTCCAGCTTACTCTCCATACCGGGATAACAGGTGGCCTTTTTCCCTTTTAATATACCCAGCTCGCCGAGTACAAAGGGTGCGGCACAGATAGCCGCCACATCACCGCCCTTTGAGGCGTGAGCCTTCAACAGATCGCAAAGTCTGTCATCGGCCCTCAGGTTATTTGAACCAGGCATCCCCCCGGGAAGTATCAGCATTTCGGCATCGGAAAAGTCCGCCATGTCAAAAGTGGTGTCCGCCTCCACCTTTATCCTGTGGGATGAGATCACCGTAGTCTTCGGTCCTATGGCCACCGTAGTCACGGGTATGGCCGCCCGGCGCATCATATCCACGGGGGTCAGCGCCTCCACTGTTTCAAAACCGTCTGCCAAAAATAAATAATTCATATTCCCTCCTTGATCAATAATTCCCGAATACCTTCATATTCCGGGCCTGTTCACGAATTCCGGTGAGAGCATTCTTTACGGCCGCATCCGAAAGATTCCCCTCAAAATCTATAAAGAAACGATACTCCCAGGGACGGTCCGGAATAGGCCGGCTTTCGATCCTGTTCATGTTCAGATCGTTATAGATGAAATTTGACAAAGCCTGGTACAGAGCACCGCTGACATGGGGAAGCTCTATACATATGCTTATCTTTTTTGCATCCTTAAGATAAATCTTCTGATTGGTCACTATGATGAATCTGGTGGAATTGCGGTTGGAAAAATTGACGGACTCCTTCAATATCTTAAGACCATACAGCCTGGCGGCCTGACGGCCCGCAATGGCTGCCTTTGTAATATCCCCGTCCTCCAGCACCTTCCTGGCTGCCATGGCCGTGTTCGGAAAGCTCCTTCTGACAAATTCCCTGTGGGAATCCAGATACTCCGAGCACTGCATCAGCGCCTGTTCATGGGAATATACCTCCCTTATATCGGCCTCTGTGGCACCCTCCAGTCCCAGAAGACAGTGATCTATATCGATTATCTGTTCCGCCACGATATAGTTTTCAAAATTCAGCAAAAGGTCATAATTTTCGGAAACTATTCCCGCCGAAGAATTCTCTATGGGCAGCACGCCGAAATCGGCATTGCCCTCGGCAATAGTGAGCATGGCGTCCCGGAAACTGTCAACATGAAAACTTCTGACATCTTCCCCGAAGTATCTGTGCATTGCCAGTTGCGAATAGGCACCCTCGGTACCCTGATAGACCACAGTGGCGTTTTCTTTATCAAGAGTATCCACCCCTATGAAGGGCAGCCGCCCCGTAACGCCGTTTTCCTCCATGATCCTGTACTGGAACTTACGGCTGCTGGCCATGATCTGGGTAAAAAGCTCCACCGCGCCGTGTCTCTTAAAATCATCCTCCACCATTGAGGATATGGCATCCAGTTTCTGCCTTTCTCTGTCGGCATCAAGGATCTTCTTTCCCGTTTTTATCTTATCCAGAGCCACATCCACACATACATCCATGCGCTTCTGATACAGCTCTACGATCTGTTTATCTATTCTGTCTATCTCTTTCCTGCACTCTGCCAGATTCATGTCGGCTCCTTTACTTTTTCATTACGGCATCCCTTGCCGCCGAGAACTCCGATACCGCAGGCATTCCGAAGATCGAAGTTTTATACATGACGCCTTCCTCTCCAAACTTCATAAAATAAAGATACGACCCCGTCGAATTGAGCGCCGTATAGTTACCCTCAAGGATCTGTACGGGTTCGCTTCCGTCCAGGTTACACTTCATCAGTCCGGTATATGAGGGCGAATTTGCCTGATAAAATATAGCGGTGGGGGTGACATTGAAACAGTCGACTCTCTCCTCGGTTATCCTTTCGCTCTCACCTGTGGCGATGGAGCCTTTGTATATGCGGTAGTCATCCTGTACATTCATAAAATAAAAGGTGTTTGCATCCTCCAGCACCACGGGATTCCACACGCCCCCTTCAAACACGGTATTATAATTCCCCGTCATGGGTTCCATCCTGTAAAGATTATGATCCCCATATATTCCGGCATAATATACCCTGCCGTTCACCACACAGGACGGGTCGACTATCTGGTCCAGGATCATGACGCTCTCGCTCTTGTCTATTTTGGTCCGGTATATGGACATACCCTCACCCCGGACATTTGTATAATGCTGATACAGAAGGTCCGAGCCCGACAGTGACAGCGCGCCCGATATGGTCCTGTCCAGACAGATAGCTTTGCTATCGCCCTTCTTCTGACGGTAAATGCCCATTATCTGTCCCGAGAAACCCGCAATGGCCGCCTTGCCGGAAGCGCTCTGATAATAATAGATATATTTTCCGGCACTGTTTATCCACTTTGAATTATATTTGTTCAGCTGCTCTATATCCTGCTCCTCCACTGTCATGGAATAGAGAGAGCCGTCGTCATACACGTTGGAGAAATACACGGTTCCGTCCTCTGCCTGACAGAAAAGTCCCCCATTATACAGGTTTGAAGCAGTATTACCCACTGTGTTTTCCGGATTTTCCGGTATCATGCTGTTGTAACGTACGATAAAGAACGCCCCCACGAAAACACAGATCATTATCAAAAAAACAAGTATAAGCTTTACTTTATTATTCATCCCGTTCCCTCTTTACCGATTCTTTTCTCAGCTCCAGGATCAGCTGTTTCACGCTTTTATGCGAAACAGGGTGGATAAAATAAGGTGCTATCTGATACAGCGGTCTTAAGACAAAATCCCTGTTTTCCATATCGTAATGGGGTATGATCAGATCCGGCGTGTTAATGACTTCGTCATCATAAAATACTATATCCATATCCAGCGTCCTGGGCCCCCATCTCAGGGTACGCTCCCTTTTGCACTTTGCTTCGGTATCGTGACACAGTTTCAACAGCTGCATGGGAGAAAGTATTGTCTTTATCTCTATGACCTGATCGAGGAAATCATCCTGATCGGCGTAGCCGTAGGGTTCTGTTTCTATGATCTCGGAAGCGTTGACCACATGGGTAAGAGGATCTGAGTCAAGAGCGGTATATGCTTTCTTCAGATACTTTTTCCTGTCTCCCATGTTTGAACCCACGCTTATAAAAGCCCTGTGCCAGCCTCTTTCCACACTCACGTCACAGCTTTTAAACGAAACAGGAATAGGTGCCTGGGGTTTTTTCACCGTAACCTTAACTCTGCTGACAAAATCCTCGTATTCCAGCAGGATACGCTCCGACAGTTTCTGCGCCACAGCCTCTATCAGAAAATATTTCGTCCTGCCCATGAAATCCCGGATGAGTTCAACCACCTCGGCATAATCCACCGTCTGCTTGATATCGTCCGCCGAGCCGGCCCCCGTCAGATCCAGAAACATTTCCACATTGATGAGGAACCTTTGTCCCGTCATCCTCTCCGCCTTCGTCACGCCGTGATAGGCAAAGATCTCCAGATCGTCAATTCTTATCACAT
The DNA here is from genome assembly GCA_016288495.1 of Lachnospiraceae bacterium. GTDB lineage: Bacteria > Bacillota > Clostridia > Lachnospirales > Lachnospiraceae > UBA1753. The sequence goes on along the minus strand of JAEEZH010000054.1, from coordinate 6,854 downwards.
CCATATACTGCCTCCGTCATTTTTACAGCTCTCAGGTTTTCCTTTACATCATGCACACGCACAAACATGGCCCCTCTCCGGGCGGCCATGACACTCAGCGCCAGTGTCCCTTCCAGTCTGTCCTCTTTTTTAAGGTCAAGAGCCAGACCGATCACGGATTTTCTTGATACAGCCACCAGAAGAGGATATCCCTTCGGCAGCATATAATCCGGATCCTTAAGCACCTTCAGATTGTCTTCAAAACTTTTCGCAAAACCTATTCCGGGATCAAGGATGATCTTATCCTTTGCGATTCCTGACGTTTCCGATATATCAAGACTCTCTGAGATATCAGCAGTCATTCTTTCCCTCACGTCTTTTAAAACCGCTTTATCATCATAAGTCAGATCGTTATGCATTATGCAGCAGGGTACATCCCTTCCTGCAATGAGCCCTGCCATGGCTTCATCGGCCTTGAGCCCCGAAATGTCATTTACCAGATCGGCACCGGCATCAAGGCACAGGCTGGCCACATCCGACTTATATGTATCTATTGAGATAGGAATATCCGAGCGTTTCCTGATGGCTTCTATAACAGGCAAAACCCGCCTTATCTCCTCATCCCGGTCCACTGCCATACTGCCTGGTCTCGTGGATTCGCCTCCCACGTCTATGATATCGGCACCTTCTTCGATCATCCTGTCCACATTCCTTAAGGCAGCGTCAACATCCGTATATTTACCGCCGTCATAAAAGGAATCGGGAGTGACGTTGAGTATTCCCATGATATAGGTCTTACCCTTACGTAAGAAATCACGACTGCCTATCCTCATGTATTCCCGGCTCGACTTTTTAAGGTTATTATCTTCCAAACCACGCCTCCGTCTATCATCCCATCGTCAGCTTTTGCACTGCTTTCTTCAGCCTGCCCAAAAATGACAGCGAACCAAAACAGATGATGACATCATTTTTCGAGGCGGACAGAAAAGCGAGCTCCACCGCCTCCTCCACAGACGCCGCAGCGGTAACGGATGAATTATATTCAAGAGCGGCCTTTGCCAGCTCGTAGGAATTCAGAGCCCTTGGATTATCGGGCGTGTGAAGGGTGATGACCATATCGGCTTTATCACACATACATCTCAGGATACCTTCATAATCCTTATCCGCAAAAACACCTATGAGAAAGATTTTTCTCCTGTTTTTATACCAGGTATCCGTATATTCCTTCAGAGCCATGGCCCCGTCAGGGTTATGCGCTCCGTCAATGATCACCTCGGGCGACTCATTTATCCGCTCCAGCCTGCCCGGATTAACCGTCGAACCAAAACCTTTTTTTAAAGCCCTGTCCGTCACCTCAAAACCGGCTCTTCCGAGAACTGTCAGCGTCTTATATGCAGTGTACGCATTCTGGATCTGATGAAGACCGGGCAGTGATATCCTGATATCCTCAAAAGAGCCGTCTTCTCCCGTAACTCTGAAATGGGACCCATCCCTGTCAACAGAAAGGATCCGCACCTCCTTCTCGGCATCTGCCTCCAGAAACGGTACCGATCCCAACCTGCATCTGTCCGCTAAAACTTCCTTTACTTCCTCTGACTGCAGGGAACTGACACAGACACAGCCCCGCTTTATGATCCCGGCCTTCTTCGCCGCGATCTCTTCAAGCGTCTTACCCAGTATCGCCGAATGATCCATACCGATAGTCGTGATCACACTCACAAGCGGCGGTCCGATAATATTCGTGGCATCCGTCGCACCACCCAGGCCGCATTCCAGGATCACTATATCGCAGGCCTTTTTTGAAAAATACAAAAATGCCGCAGCGGTCTGCGCTTCAAAAAGCGTAACGGGAATCCCCCCGTTCTCGGCGGCATCCCTGACTTCACTCATGCAGGCAGCATAATCCGCCTTCGAAATGTTTCTTTTTCCGATCCTTATGATCTCCAAAGGAGAAAAGACCGCCGGTGAAGAATAGATCCCCACCTTATATCCGCCCTGACAAAGGACCGAAGACAAAAAAGCCGACACAGAGCCCTTACCGTTGGTTCCCGCTATATGCACACATTTAAGGTCATTCTGTACATCCGAAAGGGCGTGCATCAGGACCTTCATATTATCCAGTCCCAACACACTGCCCCTTTTTGACAAGTTAAGCGAATATTCTTCGGTCTGGCTGTAATTCATGCTCATCTTCGCTTCTTGGAGTACCGCTCCTCACAATATTTGCAGCGGTATATCTCTTTTTTCTCATCTGTCAGGATAAATTCATGGATTATCCCCTGCTCGATGGAAGATATGCATCTGGGGTTCTTGCAGGCGATCACGCCGGTGATCTTTTTGGGGAGCTCCAGTTTGGGCTTGCCCACGATCTCTCCGTCCTTGATCACATTCACGGTGATATTGTGATCTATGAATCCAAGAATATCAAAATCCAGCATGTCAACGGGACACTCCACCTTGACTATATCTTTTTTGCCCATCTTATTGCTGCGGGCATTTGTGATGAGCGCCACACAGCAATCCAGTTTGTCAAGCCCCAGGTCGTGATACAGGATCATCGCCTCACCGGCCTTGATATGATCCAGAACAAAACCCTCTTCTATCTTTCCTACATTAAGCATGTCGTACCTCTTTATCTATTGCATACACATATATTTTTCGGGATACAGCAGCGAAAGGATCAGCGCCATCCTGATATATACGCCAAAGCGTCCCTGCTTAAAATAAACGGCTCTCTCGTCCTCATCCACCTCAGGCGCGATCTCATTCACACGGGGCAGGGGATGGAGCACCAGCATATCCTTCGGCGCCAGTTCCATCTTCTTTTTGTCCAGGACATAGAAATCCTTTAATCTCACATAATCCTCTTCATTAAAGAATCGCTCCCTCTGAACCCTGGTCATATACAGAAGATCCAGCTGGTCTATCACATCTTCAATATGTGCGACCTCCTCAAATTCTATATTCTGGGCTCTGAGCACATCATCCCTGATATAGGAAGGGATCTTCAGTTCATCCGGAGAGATCAGGAAAAACTTTATGTTTTTATACCTGGACAGCGATTTGATAAGGGAATGTACGGTACGTCCGAACTTGAGATCCCCGCACAAACCTATGGTCAGATCATCAAGCCGGCCTTTCAGATATCTGATGGTGAGCATATCCGTCAGCGTCTGGGTAGGATGCTGATGCCCGCCGTCTCCCGCATTGATCACGGGGATCAGGGATTTCTGCATGGCTACCAGGGCAGCTCCTTCCTTAGGATGCCTCATGGCGCATATATCCGCATACCCTGACACCACCCTGATGGTATCGGCTACACTTTCTCCCTTTGCAGCCGATGACGAATCCGCTGTGGCAAAACCCAGTACCTTTCCGCCCAGACGGAGCATGGCCGACTCAAATGAAAGTCTGGTCCTGGTGCTGGGCTCATAAAATAAGGTAGCCAGTATCCTCCCGTCACACTCATGCGCATATTTTTCGGGATGTTCCTTAATATCCGCCGCCAGATCCATGAGCACCGTAAGCTCGTCCACTGTAAAGTCCAAAGGGCTCATCAAATGTCGCATCTTTTCCTCCTTACTGCATATAGGACAGCAGTTCATCCACGCCCTTCCTCTTAGGTGCGTCGGGCGATACTGCCGGATAACCCATACATATCAGGCACACCAGCTCCCTGTCCTCCGGGATCTTCAAATACCCGGAAAGAGAATCGTCAAAGATACCCATGATCACAGTACCCAGACCCTTTTCATGCGCAGCAAGACAAAAAGTCTGAACCGCACAGCCGGCGTCGAACATGAGCCAGGAAGCCTCCCTCTTTGTGGTAAAGGAACCGTCCTTTTCCACTCCGGAACGACCCTTTATGGCTGTCACTGCCACCAGAGCAGCAGCCTTGCCTATGGTATTCCCGTTATAGGCAAAACAGGTAGTATAATCCTTTGCGATCTCGGCGATCTTTGCCTCATCGTCTATCACCAGATATCTGGTAACCTGAGTATTCTTCCATGAAGGCGCAAAAGAAGCAAGAGATACTATCTCTTCTATCACGCTCCTGTCCACAGGTTTCTTTTCAAAATCCCTTATGCTTCTCCGATTCTTGATACACTCCAATACATCCATTTTACCATCCTCCTTTCATCGGCAGTTCCTAATGCCCCTTAGTTTCTGATTATACCAAAAACCACCGTCTCATACAACAAAATTCACTCTTGACATTTTGTGACGCAAATGTCATTATTATATGGTATAAAAAGACATTGCTGACAAAGAGGTATAAAAATGAGTGATAAATCAAACGCAAAGAAACAGCTGATCCTGGAACGTTCCAGAGAACTGTTTTGTAAAAACGGATATCAGCAGGTCACCATGAAGGACGTGGTCGAAGCCTGCGGCATCAGCCGCGGAGGCTTATATCTCTATTATAACAACACCCATGACATATTCCTGGAAGTACTGGCCATGGAAAACGACGGATTGGGAGACGAAAAGGATTTCATGTCACGTATCCCGAATGACGCATCTGCCGCAAAGATAATCGGTTATTTCCTGAAAGAAGAAAAGAAGGAGATCCTCAACAAAACCGATTCCCTGACCGTGGCCACCTACGAATTCTTCTTTAAACATTTTATGCCGGCGGGAGAGAATCCTCTCCGCAAAAATTTCGACACTTCGGTGGAGATACTGGGCAGCCTGATACTTCGCGGCATTGAAAACGGCGAATTGTATGACGTGGATCCCAGAACCGCCGCCAGGAACATACTCTTTCTCACTGAAGGCATGAAGATAGCGGCCAGGACCATGGACATCGAGAAAAAGATAATCGACCAGCAGCTCATGTACATTATAGACACCCTTATGGTGACCGAATAAGTCAAATCCCCTCTTCCGCAGGATCAGGGCAGTTTTCTCAGTTTAAAATCACAGATCCTTTCATTACAATTACCGCAATCAAGGCATCCATTGGTATTTTTAGCATACCTTTCCGGATGCCTTTTGTAATTGATCTCCCAGTGCAGAAAAAGAATGAGCGACGCCGTCACCAGAATGACCGAATATACACTTTTTACGGCGATCAGCGGAGTGACCATCATGATATAATCCCAGTTATATATCCTGCAGACGGCGCAGCATCTGTTCTTCATAAAATACAACTGGAGCGGACACCAGAACAGCACGCAGATCATATCACAGACGGAATAAAAACTGCTCAGCAGGATCATCACAACCTCCGGCAGCACCCGGGCCCATACCAGTCCTGCCAGAAGACCGTTGACAAAGATCCAGATGACCGCTATGACCAGGGCCCCCTTCACCCCTTCCACTTCCGGCATCCTGCCTGCTTCTTTTTCCTCAAAACAGGCCCCCAAATGCTTCAGAGCACCTATACTGTTAATCTTTTTTGTGGGAAAAAATCTGGAAATGATCTCCGCCACCAGAATGACGGTGACCAAGGCCGCGGAATATGACGGCACATCCAGATGGCCGTCGCTTATCAGATCATATAAAAGAAAAAGAAAAATGATACTTCGAACCGTGAATTTTATGATATGGATCCGGGTTACAGCTGTAATAAGGGCGCCTTTGCCTGCGGTTTTCTTTTCTCCGGTCCCTTTGGTCATACGCGTCTTTGCCTCACTACCTCATATGCCAGGATACCCGCAGCCACCGAAGCATTCAGGGAATCGATATCACCCTTTACGGGGATGGATGCGATCATATCGCATTTTTCACGGACCAGCCGGCTCACTCCGGATCCTTCAGCTCCTATCACAACGGCGATGGAACCCTTCAGATCCAGATCATACATGACAGTCCCGTCCATATCCGCACAGACTGCCCAGACTCCCCGTTCCTTCAGTTCCTCTATCGTCCTTGATATATTCGTCACCCTGACCACCGGAGTATAATTCAGAGCCCCGGCGGAAACCTTGGCCACAGTGGCGGTAAGACCCACAGCCCTGTTTTTGGGGATGATGACACCATGAGCCCCGGCCATGTTCGCAGTTCTTATTATCGCTCCCAGGTTATGGGGATCCTCTATATTGTCCAGGATAAAGATAAAGGGATCCTCACCCTTTTTTTCTGCTATGGAAAAAATATCTTCCAGTTCGGAATACTCATAGGCGGCGATATATGCGATAACCCCCTGGTGAGCTCCCGTCACGGACATCTGATCCAGTCTTTCCCTGGCCACAAACTCGATACGCAGATCCTTCTTTTTTGCCTCGCGCTTGATGGTCTGTATCTGCCCGTCATTCAGCCCGTCCTTGATAAACAGGCGGTCAATGCACCGCCCGCTTCTGAATGCTTCTATTACGGCATTTCTGCCTTCGATCACGGATTCGTTATCTCTCATATTTTATCCCTATAATAAGATTCTTCGCTACGCTCAGAATGACAGTAGGTATACTATGCTCAGAATGACAGTAGGTATACTATGCTCAGAATGACAGCAGGTGTGCTGCACTCAGGATGGCATATGATCCACCGCGTGCTTTGCCAGTTCCACACATCTGTCCATACGTCCCGTCAGATACAGATAGCCCATAAGTGCCTCAAAACCCGTCGCCCTGTGGTATTCATAAACGGTGGCATTTTTTGCCATGGATCTGGGCTTGGCATTTTCACCTCTTTTATATATGGCCAGCTCTTCCTCACTCAGGATACCGTTTTTCAAAAAACTGTCCGCAGCAGCTGCCTGAGCTCTTGCGGACACATATTTCTCGGTCATGGAATGGAGTTTTGAATTGGCCGTGATACCTTCATTCACCACCATGGTAGCTACGATCATGGTGTAAGCCGCACCTCCTAAAAAAGCATGAGTCAGGGGAGAGTACTGCTTTACATCTCCTTTGGGCTCACCAAAGACACGT
>JAEEZH010000006.1 GCA_016288495.1 Lachnospiraceae bacterium | reverse complement strand
GATAAGATATATTATAACTTTCAGATAGGAAACAACGTGGCCATGGCTGATCATATCACCTGTGTGATGGATATCGGTCATGATATAGGATCGGTCTGTCTCGCGCCGGAAGGTTTCGCCGGCAAGGATTATTTTATCCACGATGAGTTCAAACAGAACCGTAAGGGTCAGATCATCATAGAAAATGACTGCTGGATAGGCCGGGGAGCCACCATATTGAACGGAGTTACCATTCACAACGGAGCGGTGATCGGAGCGGGAGCGGTTGTTGCAAAAGACATACCGCCTTATGCTATCGCAGTCGGTAATCCCGCCAGGGTGATACGGTACAGGTTTGAGCCCGAAATAATAGATTCCTTATTGAAGATAGGCTGGTGGTATTGGCCCCATGATAAGCTGGTGGCGCTTAAGGATGATTTTAAGCTGGATCCACCGGATTTTATCAAAAAGCATGATGATCAGAATGACAGATGGTGCCCGGACATAAGTGCGATCGGCAGTTATCCGGTAGAGCTTCTCTCGGAAGGAAAGGTGCCGGTTTATCTGTTTTTTGTTGATCTTCATGAGGATGCTTTTTATCTTACGGAGCGTGTCCTCCATCAGTTTATTCAAAGATATCATTCCTTTGATGCCGAACTGATGCTGTATCTGCCTGCGGATGACGGATCCTATCCGGGATCACTGGAACGGATCATGACTTTTTTGTCCGGATATGAAGACTGTGACTGTTATATTTCCATCTGTGACACTCCTGCCGAAACGGAGTGGTCACTTTTCGTTCCGGCAGATTATTACATAACCAACAGATCGGAACATAATATAGAGCGAATGAATATGGCCCAAATGCTTGGAGTTAAGTGCATTTCAGGCGTTGATTCAAAAATATTCGGATGATCCTTCGATCATGCGGATAATGAGTTCCCGGAGCAGTGTGCGATGACTGATAATAAAATCTGTTTTGTAATGTGTGTAAATGATGATACCTTTTTGGAGGAGGCTGTTTATTACATTAACCGGCTGGAAATCCCCGAAGGGTTTGAACTGGATCTGATCACCGTATATGATGCAAAGTCCATGACTTCGGGATATAATGAAGGAATGAGGGCGACAGATGCGAAATATAAGATCTATATGCATCAGGATGTCTTTATTCTGAGGAGATCGCTTTTAAAAGATATTTTGAAGATCTTTGAGGATGAGTCGGTGGGAATGACCGGTGTGGCCGGTTGTGTGGGCTTTCCGGAGAACGGAATCATCTGGAACGGACAGATGCACTGGTCGATCCTGGAAAACGATTTTTATAAAACCTTTCAGAATTTCAGCATGGATCATAAGGAACCGGTTGTGGATGCGGTGACCATCGACGGCATGTTTATGGCTACGCAGTACGATGTGGAATGGAGAGAGGATCTGTTTAAGGGCTGGGATTTTTATGATCTGAGTCAGAGCTTTGAGTTCAGGCGAAAGGGTTACAGGACGGTATTGCCATATGAAAGCGAACCCTGGCTGCTGCATTATGACGGCAGGCTGAATATGAAAACCTATTACAGGGACAGAGCTTTGTTCCTCGAGCATTACAGATCGGACATCAGTTCCCTTGATGAAAGCCTGTTATTCAGGCAGTCCCTTTGATCAGTCCGGTGAGCTGCTGATAGATCGCCGTGGCATTGGGATCGTCTGGAAATTCACCGTGATAATGTTCGGAGAGGATAAAGGCCCCTGAAATACAGCTTTTTTCAAGACAGATATTGATCAGCATCACGAGGACGGCTGCTTTGTTGACGCTGGTGGTGGTGATAAGAGTGCAAAGAGAATAAAAGGAAGCAGGTATGCTGAGATAGTGATCGATAAGATCTTCTCCGGCGGCTTTATCACCGGCCAGCTCCAGCCTCCAAAGCTTAAAGCGGGGTATGGTGATGGTGTTTTTAACCAGCTCTTTTAAGGAGTTTCCGGCGGAGAGGATGCTTGTTTCACTGCGGTGCTTTGTTTCGTTGAGGCACATCACATAGATAAGACGGGCCAGCATATAGTCGGGTCTGTTGGCATAGACATAGTAATTATCCTTGTTTTCAATGAGATCACAATACCGCTGCGTATCGTTTTTTGCGATCATCTCATCAAGTGCGGACAGAAAATCTTTTTCGGCATCGTCATAGTTTTCGTGCCAGTAGTTTTCATTGGATTCGCATTCGAGAGCGTATTTTTCCGTGTTTTTGGCATTCATAGGGAAAGTATAACATGAATATGGGCAGAACGGCAATAATCATAGTTTCATACAACTGCTGCTATTTTATGCAGAAGAATCTGGAGAGTATCCGCGATACCGTGGAAAAGGACAGCTATGTTGTTTTTGTGACGGATAACGGTTCAGACGACGGAGTGAGGGAATATCTGGCCGCGCAGGAGGATGTGGTTCTTATTCAGAATTCCGATAACAGGGGGTTTGCCTGCGGCTGCAATCAGGGATATGCAGCTGCAAAGGAATATGAACAGGCTGAGGGTGTGGTCTTTGATGATGTGTTTTTGTTAAACAATGATACCCGGCTTTGTGAAGGCTCCCTGGATAATCTGAGGCGTGTGCTTTATTCGGATGATTCCATAGGGGCGGTGGGAAGTGTTTCCAATTATGCGGGGAATGAACAGCAGCTGGAGGTTTTCTTTAACACACCGGCAGAATATGTGGAATACGGATCGTCATTGAATATGGTTTCCGAGCTGTCCTGTGAGGAGCGCGTCAGGCTTTCGGGTTTTGCCATTCTGATAAAAAAACAGGTCTGGGAACTGACCGGCGGCATGGATGAGGATTTTACCCCGGGATATTTTGAGGATGATGACCTTTGCATGAAGATCGCAAAGGCCGGCTTTCGTATGCTGTTGTGTAAGAACAGTTTTATCTATCACGCCGGCAGTCAGGCTTTTTCTCAGACACAGGATGCAGGTGAGCTGCTCAGATCACATCATAGGCTGTTCTATGAAAAGCATGGGTTTGATATCTTAAAATACGCCCAGCCTGATTTTGCGTCGCTGTCACAGCTCCCGGCTTTTGAAGAAGGTGCTCCGGCGATACTCATTGTCGGCTGCGGGCTTTGTGCCGATGCAAAATATATTAAAAGTGTTTTATATCCCGAAGCGGTGACTTTCGGGATCGAACCCGATGATGCCCTGCGGGGGGTGTCCGGCAGGACAGAGGCTGTATTTGCCGGTGTGAAACAGCTATCCGGGATCGTACGTTTCCCTGCCTTTGACATATTGATAGTGGATGATGAGCTGCTTTCGAAGATGGACAAAGAGGAGATCAATAGCATTTATTCTCTTTGCAAGCGGGATTGTCAGGTGATACACAAGGGTGGAGGATCATCTGTTGATCTGTCTTGTGTGAAGCTGATCATCTGGGATATGGATGATACCTTCTGGAAGGGGACAGTCACAGAGGAAGAAGTTCATATCTCGTCTGAAATGGACAGGCTGATCCGGGATCTGTCATACAGGGGTATCATTAATTCCATCTCATCAAAGAACGATTGGGACACCGTGGCCCGTGTGATAGCGGAGTGTGATGATCTGGGGGATTTCTTTGTTTTCAATAATATCAACTGGCTGGCCAAGGGACCGCAGATCGTACAGAAACTGAAACTCATGGGACTGAGAGCGGAAAATACGCTTTTTATAGATGATAATCCAAGGAACCTGCAGGAGGCTGTCAGTTACTGCCCCGGTCTTATGACGGCATCTCCGGATATAATTAAAAGACTGGTGGATCATGTGAGTTCTACGCCTATGAGCGACCCTGAATTAAAACGTCTCAAGCAGTACGATATCCTGGAAAGAAAAACCGCCGCAATGGAGTATTCCGATGAAAGCGCGGAAGGATTTCTTTATGACAGTGAGATAAAAGCTGTGCTGATACATGATTGCAGCGCACAGCTTCACAGGATAGCAGATCTGGTGAGCAGGGCTAACCAGCTGAATTATACAAAGGTCCGGGATGATGAAGCGGCTTTGAAAAAACTTTTTGACGATCCGGCCTATGATTGCGGCTGTGTGAAAGTAAAAGACCGTTTTGGGGATTATGGAACAGTCGGATTTTATGCTCTCGAAAGATCCGAAAACAGACTTGTACATTTCCTGTTCTCCTGCAGGACCATGGGGATGGGAATAGAACAGGCTGTTTACAGATATCTTGGCTGCCCGGAGCTTACAGTGATACCTCCTGTGGCAGCGGAGCTTGACAGGGAGTCCGAGGCGCCCTGGGTGAGTTTTGTTCCGCTTGATGAAGATGAAGACCCTGAAAAAAGAGATCAGGGAAATATGAAGAGCATTCTTCTTAAGGGACCCTGTGATCTGGATTCCATAGCGGGATTTCTGGATCTTCCGCAAATGGTGACGGAATTTAACTATATCAATTTAAAGGGCTATGTCACCACCGGTCAGAACCATTCGGTACATTTGTGGGAAATGGCGCATCTTGGTGATGAAGAGATCAGGGATATCCTGTCTGAGGCACCCTTTTTGATCTATGGGGATTTTGAATCGGAAATATTCGATAAGCCTCATGACGTGGTATGTCTGAGCCTCCTTCCGGATGCCCATTCGGGCCTGTACAAAAATAAGAGGACCGGAAACTATATAGTATTCGGGAGCCGTAATTTTGATCTGACGGATCCCGCCAATACCGGCGGTTATATCACCGGTACTATGCAGAACCACGGTTTCCCTTTTTCTGAGGCGGTTATCAGGGACTTTTCGGAAAAATGGGAGTTTTGCCAAGCTACTCCCGATGACATGCTATTAAGGAATCTTGAATTTATTTATGAAAATGCGGCGGGAGCTCCGACCATTATTTTGCTGTTGGGAAGTGAGCTTCCCTTTGAGGGTGAAAATGCTGAATTTGCCGGACATGAGCCGGTTCACCGTCATATAAATGAACTGGTCAGGGACTTTGTGAAAGATAAGGATAGGATCAGACTGGTGGATCCCAATGTCTATATCAGATCCGGGGAGGACTATGTGGATTGTTGTGACCACTACAGCCGCAGGGTATATTATGAGATGGCGATGGAGATCATGAGGATCATCAGACAGGTATGATCCGGCAGACTTACCAGTACAGTGTATTTTGCTCCATTCTCTCCAGTAATATGGGGAAGGATCCCGCCGTATCAGTCAGTTCTCCCGCTCTTTTCAGGGCCTTTTCTTTCAAAGTATTAAGGTGTATAGGATCTTTGGCAAGCTGAAGGATCTCTTCATACATGTCATCATAGCTGTCATAGCAAAAATCCCTGCCTGCCACATGTTTGATATCCCCGTAATCCAGGGTCAGAACAGGCAGTGCCTTTGACATGGCTTCGACTGCGGAAGTCCCTCCCCCTATTCTTTTCGGATTGATATATACATCGCAGCATTCGTAGATTGCAAGCGTATCATTCTGAATACCAAGAGGTATCAGGTGATCTGCCAATTCGCTGTAATTCCTGCAGACTTCATCGAATCTGTCAAAGTTACCCACAAAAACAGTATATACATCGTTTTTTGCAAGCTTTTGAAGTAACTGTAAGAAGCCGTCATCCACTTCGTTATCCAGTCTGTAACCGACACAAATGCAGATAAAGCCGTCTTCGGGCAGCTTAAGATCCTTTCGGGAAAATCTGTTTTTTTGTTCGGACAGCGCGTAGGTGACAGCTCCTTCCACAAAGTGTTCCTGCGGGAAGTTATGTTTTTTCAGCCAGAGTTTGTCTTCCTCTGCAAGGTCACCGGATATGGCCTGAAACGTGGTCCTGACTCCGATACGGGCGGTACTGGTGAGTGTCAGGGTCAATACCGGTACTGTTTTTGAGCACAGACAGGCTGTCAGATTGTTTTCGCCGACGGCAATGATATATTCCGGCTTCTCATCGGATACAAGCTTTAGGATCTCACCGATTATGTTGGCGTCAGGCATTTGTCGCGGACACTGGAAATACGAAAATGCCGTATCGCGGTATTTCAGGGTGTTCACGGAACTGAGTTCTTCTATATATCCTCCGACATGGCTTTTGTACCAGGGAATCTTTCCGTATTCCGAGAGCACATCGGCAGTGTTGATTATGAACACTTTTTTATTGAGGTTTTTTTCCAGGGCATAACACCTGTCCATCATCAGCTTTGTAGGAGCATGGGACAGTCCCAGCATCTGGGTGGTCAGAACTATTACCAGCTCTTTTGAACGCTCCTCTTTCGGGATCCTATGACACAGGGAACCCAGACAGGCTGTGTATTCATCTAAAACGCAGTCAAACAGATCATCAAGAAGATCGTTAGTTTCCGGGGTGTTCGCTTCCTGGTGCAGGAATTTGTATCTGATCAGCTGACGATATGCATAGTAACGGTTTTCCTTTGTCAGAGTCTCATCCGATATACATGATCTGATCAGATCAAGAAAAATCTCATTGTCTGCGGTGAGATCAAGCTCCCGGGAAAGTTCGTAGTATCGCATATGTGTACTGTCTTCTTCGTGATCTAAAGATGTATTGTAAATATCCTTCATTGGCTTATCACCTTCTTAAAACTGTTATCACCGTAAACTTTACAATATATATGGCTAAAACGCAATATTTGAGGGGGATCCCGGGTGTTGACATATGGATCGGGGGTATATTATTATCGTGAAAAGACCTGTTGTATGGCCGAAACGGAATATACGGAGTTTATCATGAATTCAAAAAAATATCCGGTTATAATACCGACGACTACAAAAGACTATAAACGGGTGAAACGTGATCTGAAGGCGATTCTGGAATATCTGCCGGCTAAGGAGATAGTATTTATCGGACCGGATACGCTAAAGGAGCCGGTGATGGATGATGCCTGCTCTGCCGGTATCAGTGACAGAGTCAGGTATATAAATGAAAATCAGCTGATCAGCTTTGATGAACTGACGGAACTGATGAGGGGCAGACTGGCTGCGGATGGATATGAGATGGCGGCTAATTCCAAGCCGGGATGGTATTATCAGCAGTTTCTCAAGATGACTTTCAGCGGGATATGTGAAGAAGATTATTATATGTCCTGGGATGCGGATACCATACCTCTTCGTCCTGTGCGGATGTTTGATGATGAAGACAGGCCTTATTTTGATCTGAAGGCCGAATATAATCCGGGCTATTTTATGACACTTAAGAATCTGCTGGGCCTTGATAAGATAAATAAAAAATCCTTTATTGCAGAGCATATGATATTCAGCAGGCAAAGGATGTCGGAACTGATCGGGGAAATAGAAGCATTGCCGATCCGCGGAGACAGATATTATGAGAAGATCTTTTATTCACTGGATCTGGGTAATCTGAAAAAGGGTTTTTCGGAATTTGAAACCTATGGCAGCTGGATGAGCGTGCGTCACCCCGGAGAGTACGCTTTCAGGGAGTGGCGTTCTGTGAGGAATACCGGGCTTTTTGTGAAGCCGGAAGCTTTTTCAGATGAGGATAAGGCGTATCTGGCGAAGGATTACGATGCCGCGACCTTTGAAAGTTATCATGAGTATTCGCCGCAGCTGGCAGAGATCTTTCACAATCCTGAATACCGTGCTGAGGTCTCAGCCCGTGAGTTTTATCAGATGCTCATAGATGAGGGGGTTTTCGGAACGGCAAAGGACGGCGGGATCGCGGCAGAAGGCGGCGCGATATATCCGGTATGATGGGTCTGTCTCATCATTGAATATAAGGGGTAAAGGATTGAAGATTTTATATATGGATTATCCTGCAATAGGCGGGGAGACGGTAAAAAAGGTCCTGAAAAAACTGGGACATGAGGTTGAGCTTTTTGATTTTCCTCATGATTCGGCCCAGGTCAGGAACGGGGAGGAACTGGGAGTGAAAATTGCCGGAGCGATAATGCAGACTCAGGCAGATCTGGTTTTTTCCTTTAATTTCTATCCCGTGGTGGCGACGGCGGTCCATGCCTGCCGGAAAAAATATGTCTCCTGGGTGTACGACTGCCCCACTTCGCTTCTTTATTCCATGGCGGTTTTTTTCCCGGAAAATTATATTTTCCATTTTGATTCTTCGGAGGTTGAAAAGCTCCGCGCAAAGGGAGTGGAGCATGTGTATTATCTGTCCCTTGCATCCAATGCTGAGGAATATGATCTGATGATCCCGGACGAAAAATGCCGGGATAAATATGCTGCGGACATAGCGATGATCGGATCCATGTACCGTGATAAATATCATATGTTCAAAAAATATGAGGAGAGCTTTGATGATTATCTAAGGGGCTATCTGGATGGGGTAGTCGCTTCCCAGCAGGAGTTGTACGGAGCGGATATACTGGAAAGTGCATTAAATGATGATATCATGTCGAGGATATTGAAGGCGGTGCCGCTTCCGTCGGAACGGGGTGACGGCTTTGATACGCCCCGGTGGATATTTGCAAATTATTACCTGGGCATGAGGGTGACTGCCGACGAGAGGTTCAGGTATCTGACTGAACTTTCCGGACATTACGATACTGTGATCTATACTCCCTCGCCTGTCCCCGGGCTTTTGAACGTCCGGAATATGGGTGCCGTGGATTATTATAATGAGGCTCCTTACGCTATCAAGTGTGCAAAGATAAACCTGAATATCACTCTTCACTGCATACTTCGGGGGATCCCGCTGAGAGTCATGGATATTCTGGGTTGCGGCGGTTTTCTCATGTCAAATTATCAGGCGGATCTGTGTGAAGAATTTGTACCCGGTGAGGATTTTGTGATGTTTGACAGTGTCGAAGATGCGGTGGAAAAGGCAGGATATTATCTGGAGCATGAAGAGGAAAGACTCCGG
>JAEEZH010000053.1 GCA_016288495.1 Lachnospiraceae bacterium | reverse complement strand
TTCCTTTTTGCCTTCACGGGTCTGAACGGCGATGAGGCCCAGGTGGCTCTGGATAATCTTCTGGTGAAGATAAGAAAGACCGAGTTTGATTTTAACGGCGCAAAGATAAAGCTGACCATGAGTTTCGGAGTGGAAGAATATGATGCCAACCATGGGTTGGAAAAGATTATAAAGTCCGCCGATGAGAAGCTTTATCTGGGTAAGCAGAGCGGAAGGAATATAGTCGTCTTTTAGCGAAAGGTTAATTTAGAGGCGTATGGCATGATAAAGGTTTTTCTGGCAGAGGATGAATATGTCATAAGGGCGGGCATCAGGAACAGCATAGACTGGGAAGCCCACGGATATGAATTTTGCGGAGAAGCAGGCGACGGTGAGCTTGCTTTTTCTTTGATTCGCGATCTTGCTCCGGATATAGTGGTGACGGATATCAGAATGCCCTTTATGGACGGACTGGAGCTGAGCAGGCATATAAAGGAGGAGCTCCCCAAGACTGAGATCATCATCCTTTCGGGTTATGAGGAATTCGAATACGCAAAACGCAGCATAGAGATAGGTGTGGCCCAGTATCTGTTAAAGCCCATCAGCGCGGAAAAACTCATAGAGGAGCTGGACCGTATAAAGGAAAAGATCATCAAGAAGAGGGAAGAGGGAGATTTCCTTGATAAGCTCAACGAGCTGTCCGGCGCCTTTGAAAAGGTGAGCAAAAGCTATACGGACAAGGGCGACCGTACCGATGCATCCCATACTCCTATGTTTAAGCCCGATCTGGATGTGGAAAACATCAACCTTGAGATCATAAAGAGTGAGAAGCTGAAGGCCTTTCTCAAGACCGGCGAGACGGAGGATGTGGAGATATTCCTGGATGATTTTTTTAAGGAAATGTCCAATGAGATGAGATCCATGATGTTCCGTCAGTATATGATCATGGATGTCTATTTCATGGTGGCTGATTTTGTTGAACAGCTGGGAGGTGACAAGAATACGGTGGAGGTCTTTGATTTCAGGGGCATGCTGGCTCCGGATCAGGAGGTTTCAAAACAGTACATCACCCGTATCGTCAAGGATGCCGTCGCTTTCAGGTCGGAGAATTCCCTGAATAAATACAGGGATGTGGTAGATGCGGCCATAAACTATATAGATGAGAATTATTCCACCGAGGGACTGTCCCTCAACGATGTGGCGTCCCATGTGGGATTGTCGCCCAACCACCTTAGTACCGTGTTCAGTCAGAAGACGGGAAAGACTTTTATCAAATATCTGACCGACAGAAGGATAAGCAGGGCAAAGGAGCTTTTGCGCTGTACGGGGAAGAAGAGCGCAGAGATCAGCGCCCTGGTGGGTTACAGTGATCCCCATTATTTTTCATCTCTGTTCAAAAAGACCACCGGCATCACGCCCAAGGAGTACAGGCAAAAGAAAACGGCAGCAGCAGCGGGGGAATGACGGATGAAGAACCGGTTTCTGAAATTCTGGGAAAGCACCACCCTTGCAGCAAAGATCCAGATCACATACATGCTCATCCTGGTGCCTCTTGCTACCCTTCTGATCTTTGCGTTTTACAGTATGTTCTTAAGCTCCCTCCAGTATGAGGGAATGATCAATTCCGTAGTGGAAGCCAGCGAGTTCAGCCAGGACTTTAAAAAGGACTTCGACTACGAGACCTATCTGCTCATCGTCGAAAATAAATCCATCCAGGAATCGGAACTGGACAGCATGCTCACCAATGCAAATAAAATAGTGGGGCGCCTGAGGGGTCTTACGGATTCCCGTGAGAATATGGAGAGGCTGAACAGGATCCAGAAGTATCTGGATAACCTGGATACTTATAAGCAGCGTATCGAGGATAATCTGAAAGAGGGAAATCTGTATGACGACAATATAGAGATCTGGGAGAACGACGTCCAGATCGTGACATCCCTGATACAGGAGACGGTGGCGGAGTATATGTACTTCGAGATAAGAGAACTCCAGACATCCCGGAATGAATACCAGCAGGTCTTTTCGGGAATGCTGCGTTCGTCCATCTATGTCTTTGTTGTAATAGTCATCCTGATGCTGTTTCTTTCCTGGTACCTGCCCAGGCTTCTGACCCGTCCTATCCGTGAGCTGTCCTATATAACCGACAGGGTGGCGAAGGGTGATCTGTCCGTCAGGGCCGATATGCATACCGGCGTGGAGGTGACATCTCTTTCCGATTCGCTGAATGCCCTCATCGATAAGATGAATGAACTGATCGAGCAGGTGAAAAATGAGCAGGTCAATCTGCGCAAGGCGGAGTTTGAAGTGCTCCAGGCCCAGATCAATCCTCATTTTCTCTATAATACCCTGGATGCCATAGTCTGGCTGGCCGAGGCCGGGGACCGTCAGATGGTCATCAGCATGGTGGGGAATCTGTCGGATTTTTTCCGGACCTCCCTCAATGACGGCAAGACGGTCATATCCATAAGGGAAGAGATACAGCATGTGAAAAGTTATCTGAACATCCAGAAGGTGAGATATCAGGATATCCTTAAATTCGAGATAGACGTACCCGAAGAGATACTCAGATACAGGATTCCCAAGATAACCATCCAGCCGCTGGTGGAGAATGCCCTTTACCATGGCATAAAAAATACAAGGGGCGGCGGTCTCATCAGGATAGACGGTGAGATAAAGGATTCCAAGGTCATCATCAGGGTTAAGGACAACGGCTGCGGAATGGAGGCGGACCGTCTGTCAAAGGTGAGAAGGAGCATCAGGCATAAGGTCCCCGAAGAGAGGGAGATTTACGGCCTTTATAATGTAAATGAAAGGATAGTCCTCAATTTCGGATCGGAGTACGGAATAGATATAGACAGTGAATATATGAAGGGAACCCGGGTTAAGATACTTTTGCCCCTGAGTGATGCCACTTCGGATATCCGGGAGGTGGGAATGCTTGGCGTAAACCACTAAATCTCGTTGTCCTGTGGTCTGATCCGCACAAAATATGAAAATATTCCACCTATATCGTAAAAAAATCCCCTTTTTTGTCAAAATGATAAAAAAAAACAAATAAATAGTATTTTTTTCCATGGAAAAATCCTTCTTCTGAATATAAAATCTCGTTTAACAAGGGAATTTGATTCCTGAGGTTTTCATTTTTTAATAAGGAGGAAACAAAATGAAAAGAAGAGTTATAGCAGCAATGCTGACGACCATGATGGTTGTTGCACTCACCGGATGTGCCGGACAGCAGGCAGCAGCTCCCGCAGAGCCCGCAGCACCCGCTCCCGCAGCAGAGGAGCCCAAGGCTGAGGAGCCCAAGGCTGAGGAGCCCAAGGCAGAAGAGCCCAAGGCAGAAGAGCCCGCTCCCGCAGCAGATTCAGGTGAGCTTATCAGAGTTGGTATCATCAACAATGATCCTAACGAGTCCGGATATCGTACAGCTAACGATGCCGACATGAAGAAGATGTTCTGCGAGGAGAACGGCTATGAGGCACAGTTCGCATACAGCCTTAAGAATGATGAGCAGATCGCAGCAGCTCAGAACTTCATCCAGGACGAAGTAGATTACCTGCTTCTTTCCGCAGCTGATACAGCAGGCTGGGATTCAGTTCTTCAGGATGCTCAGGCAGCAGGCGTAAAGGTTATCCTTTTCG
>JAEEZH010000052.1 GCA_016288495.1 Lachnospiraceae bacterium | reverse complement strand
CTGGTCGCAGCCTTATCCGCCTTAAAGTTCAGGATAAAGCAGGGTTTCTTCTTATCGGGAATGGTATTGCCTGAAGGAGTAGCATTCTTATTGTTCTTAAACTTGACTGTAGGCGCGGCATACGACAGGATAGAATTATTCCCGCTTACACTGTTCACACTGATGCTTACATCCGATGCAGAAGCCTTATTCACCTTGCTGTAATTTGACACATGCTTCTTTGAATTGTAATCCACGCTCTTAACTGTGGTTATTTCCAAAGCAATAGGATTCTGATCCGCGTCTTTGACGCTTATGTTAAATCTGACGGGTTGGATATTGACAGCACCGGCTGTCCCGGGATCATCTTTCTTTCCCGGATCGTCACCTTTCCCGGGATCGTCACCCTTCCCCGGATCGTCACCTTTATCCGGGTCATCACCCTTACCCGGGTCGTCACTTTTCCCGGGATCATCACTCTTCCCCGGATCGTCAACTTTCCCCGGATCGTCACCTTTCCCAGGATCATCCTTCTTTCCCGGATCATCACCCTTCCCCGGATCATCCTTCTTTTCCGGATCATCATCTCCTCCGGGACCGGGCGCAGGGTCCTGCTTTGAATATGCTGCTATGGACAGTTCCACATTTTCAGAGGCCAGGACCGTCCCCGACGCTTTAGTCCGGACATAGCAGACGCCGTCCGGCAAGCCGGATATTACATTTCCGGTGCCTGTCGTCCACTCAGAAGCACCGGACAGCCTATATTCCATCGTGGAACTGATTCCGGTAATCGTTCCATCATTGTTTGAAGCGCTGGAACAGTCTGTCTTTGAAAGCCCCGCAGGCTTTTGGGCCTTAGTTATCGTTATCAGCTGTGCGTCGCTGTCTAAGGAAGATATGCCATCGCCTTTTTTCACGATCGAAAGCACACCCGCCGTAAGCCCTGAAATAATAGTTCCGACCCCGTCATCATCCGCCGTCATGTCAACACCGGCAAGGCCTGCACCAGACACTGTATAGCATACTCCTGCAGTAAGCTCTGTCAGCCTTCCGCTGTCCGGCCCTGTCGCAAAAAAGTCAGCCTCAGGCGTATCAGCCTTAGGAGGGCACGATGCGATGTTGATCGACACACTGCCGGAAGACAGAGCCCCTCTGACCGCCTTTGATCGCACATAATAGGTACCGGGGGCAAGTCCTGTGATCTCACTGCCGGTGATACCCATCCAGACTCCATCTAAGTCTTTTTGATATTCCATATCAGAAGAAACACCTGTGATCTTTCCATCATTATTGAAGGCATCTGAACAACCTGTCCCTAAAAGCCCTTCAGGTTCAGCTTTTCTTCGGATGGTTATCTCCTGAGGATCACTGTCACCGATAGTGGTTCCGTTACCCTTCTTAACTATGGAAAGCGTACCCGCTGTAAGGCCTGTATTTAACCTGTAGTATCCTGTCTTGCCATCATAATTAGTATCGGAAACCGTAATGCTGGTATCATCCAATCCGGCGCCGGAGATCACGTAATCCGCTGAGGGTGAAAGATTATTGAGTTTCCCGCAGTTATAGCCTTCTGCCTCGAAATATGCCTGTGGCGTCTTTCTATAGGTCATCTCAACCACATCGCTGGGAGCATTAGATTCCGAGTATGCTATGGCCTTGATCGTGGTCGTCTTTGAGATCCTTATGGGTCCTGAATACAGATCACTATGATTTGACGGATCAGCCGGCTTACTTCCATCGTCTGCCATTGTATAATAGATTGCAGCATTCTTTGTATTACATGAAAGCTCCAGCTTCAGTGTGTCTTCGGAAAATATATTATTCTTCGGGCGAAATACAGGTTTCGCAGTCTTCACCGGTTCCGGTACAAACGGATCCACGCCGGGATCATCCGGAAGAATCCATAGCTCAGCCTCAGTCGGTTCAGGGATCTCTATGGTCATATTGGCTCCACTGGAGATCGTCAATAACCAGCTGCCGTCCCTCCGCCGATCCGCCTTCACATAGTTCTCATCAAGTCCCGTGATATCCTTGATCTCATAACCTCTATCGGGTGTGACCAGAACGGTAACCGTATTCGTCTGACCGTCTGTCTCACCGATCCATTCCTGTCCATACGCCTGTGTCAGCCCGTCATCATTATTCGTCGATGAAACTGTTACATGATCAGTATGCACTATACTTACGGAAAAATACTCCGTTCCGTTATTGTCTCCTACCGTACCTCCGTAGTTAAACACTTCGCCGTCATTAGTCTCAACTATACCGCCTTCAAGATTCAGAACAACGCCGCCTTCTTCATTGGTGACCACGGTCCCCTCATTAGCTTCCACTGTTCCGTTGTTATTGTTTATCCTTCCCTTGTTTCCATTTACAGTGCCTTCATTTTTATCCATCAGGCCGGACGCTGCATTTACTTTTACCTGGGCACCTCTGTAATTAAAAAGGATCCTTCCGGTATTAGTCCCGATATTACCGAACTGGCCGGATCTGTCAGGCTTATTATTCTCTACTCTGCCTTTATTGGTGCCGATATAAGCCATGTTGAAATTAACGGTACCTGCGGCAGTATTCTCTCCGATATTCCCATAGCTTTCACGGATATTCCCCATGTTGGTGTCAATGATACCGCCTTCTGCATTGGTATCTATCGAACCACCCTGATTATTCCTTATTATCCTTCCGTAATTGAAATCAACGATCCCGGCCGTTTTATTATCATAAAGTGTACCGTAATTCTTATTTATCCTGGCTATATCATTACCAAGGTTATATCCTCCGGTTTCACCGTTTGTTACGACTTTACCGCTGCTTTCATTCAGTGTGATCTCTCCGCCGCGGTCGTTTGCGACGACGGTGCCGTAATTATACTTTACGACAGGTTTCTCATTTCCCGCAAGCAGCCCGTTATAATAGATCTTCCCATAGTTATACTCCACCTGTCCAAAATTACCGTAAGTTCTTTCATAGATGTTCTGATAACCATTCCCTATCACGCCTTCATTCTGGTTCTTTAAGACAACCCCGTAGTTCCTGTCAACACTACCATAATTGCAGTTCATCGACTGGTCCGGCGAGATAACGTTCCTGGTTTGGCCATTAGAATTGTCCGGTACGGATTCATATGCCAGCACCGTCTCAGGAAACGCTATTGCCCCTGCCGCAGGCATTAACAGCATCACCGAGGCCATAAGCACAGCTGTCCTTCTTGCCATCGTTCTCACCTTTCCCGATTTTTTCCTCATATCTTTCCTCCCCCGTTTCGCCCATAAAACCTTCGGACGCCCTAAAAATCCAATATAATTGTGCTATCATTTAATTTCTTTGTCAAGCCTTACCAAACACGAAGGAGCATCCACTATAAAGCGGATGCTCCCTTACGTTAAACTTATTTTTTATTTCACTTCCTGCCGGTTCCTGAAATTCCTCTTTCCCACAATGAAGACCTTACCATCTGCAAACTCTGCCGTAAAGTCCTTCTTTGACAGCTTCATGGTGAT
The DNA here is from genome assembly GCA_016288495.1 of Lachnospiraceae bacterium. Lineage (GTDB taxonomy): Bacteria > Bacillota > Clostridia > Lachnospirales > Lachnospiraceae > UBA1753. The sequence continues at coordinate 5,249 of JAEEZH010000052.1, read as the reverse complement.
GCCGTTTATGGTGGCAGTGACCTTGGTGATCTTCTGCTTCGCAGGATTGACCTTTGCTGTGACTGCCGCCTTTGTCAGATCGGCCGGCTCTATGTCAAAATACACAGGCTGGGTCTTCAGCTCTTTATTTATCAGCCTGATCAGCTTCTTCTGTTCCTTGGTCGCGGTTTTATCTGCCTTAAAGCCCAGGATAAAGTATGGCTTCTTCTTATCTGGAATGGTATTCCCTGACGGTGTGGCATTCTTATTGTTCTTGAACTTGATCTTGGGCACAGCATACGACAGGATCACATTATTCCCACTCACACTGTCCATGCTGACACTTACATCCTGCACAGAAGACTTATTTAACTTATTATATATCGAAACATGCTTCTTTGAATTGTAGATCACCCTTTTAACAGTGGTGAGCTCCACGATGATCGGTTTCTGATTCTCATCCCTGGTGCTTATGTTGAACCTGATGGTCCGGATATTATCGTCGAACTCCGGCCCGGGACCGTCACTCTTTCCTGCAATGACCACTTCTATGCACTTCGCCTCAGTGTCGTTGTAGACCTCATTTCCGACCACCTTATACCACACATAGTAGGTTCCTTCTTCGGTCTTTTCCGGAATCTCGGTACTCCATCCGGTAGTAGGTGCCATGCTGGCATTCTCGCCCAGAGCATACTGCATCGTACCGCCTGACAAAGCTGATCCATCCACGATCACCAGAGGTTTTTGGGTTCCATCAAAAATACGGTTATTTGCGGTTACAGTGGCAGGGACAGGATCAGCCTTGTTCACTGTCAGGGTCGCACTTGCTTCGCCCGGCTCATGAGTTTTCGTTTCAGCAGTTTTTACCGTCACCGTAAAAGTGCCGCATTTGGTGACCGTCAGTTTGTTGTTTGAAACGCTTCCTTCTCCGGTAATACCGGTTACGGAATAGGTGGCATCGCCTGCGCCTTCAGGGATAGTGAACATGCCATTCACGGGAATGGTTATACCGTCGGGTGAATAGGTAACTGATCTATCCTCATACCCGATCGTCACCTCTGTCTTCGGAATAAAATGAATCTTCAAATAACTCAGGGGCCTTCCTGTTTTGTCGATCTCGATGACAGTCCCATCACCCGTACCTTCCACATTGTCCCAACCGATACCTATGGCGTAGTTTTTGACTGTACCTTCAATGGCCTTAGAACTGCCGCCGGCGGTTACATCTCCTCTCCTGACAGTAACACTGCCATCTCCTGCTTTGATACCGTAACTTCCACCTGCAGAGTTTGTTATTCCGCCGGTGAACAGTATATCGCCATGTTCATTCTTTATGCCGTTTTCATATCCCTTTGCTTCAAGAGTCCCGCTGCCCCGGATCGTTAATAAAGGAGCCGGAGCCGTATCCTTATCAACGAGAATTCCGCTGTATAAATGCTCATCGTCATCTTTCCCTATTACGTTCTCTCCATTTAACTCGATCACGAAGGGATCGTCCCCTGAATACTGAACACTTGCATAAACACCGTTGTCATAATCATAACCGGTAATGGTGGCACCGTTCAGTGTCAGGGTGGCAGGGGTCGGATCGTCACCGGTAGTGGCACAGGTATAGCTCACCTTACCATCCTTTAATATATTATACGCATTCGCGTTGGTCACCCGGGTTCCGCCGACCCAGAGGGGATATGCAGTGGGCTCCTCCAGCCCCGCTTCGCCGGCAGACGTCATTGCAACAACATAGTCCGTAGTGTCACTTATAAATATGTCGCCGGCTATCTTACCCTCCGGAAGATTACCGGAAAGCCCATCGGTGATCACGCCGGGAGTCGCCATGGTCACGCCAATGCGAGCGTCGTCCTCCAGCGCGCCGGAGACAGTTATTTTCTTGTCAGGTTCCAGATACACATTGTTTTCCGTTTCGCCCTGATGATTGCCGGTAATGGTGGGATTGCCGGAGACCCGGAACGTACCGTTTCCATTGACAAATACACCACCTACGAAGCTTTTGGCTGTATTCCCGGTGATTGAGCCACCGTTCATGGTAAAGCTGCCGCCGTTATCGACAAACACGCCGCCGCCGTTGCCATACACAGTATTGTCCCTTATCGATCCGTCGTTCATCGTGAAGCTGCCACCGTCTGCGACAAACACGCCACCACCGGAGCGATCAGAGTAGGTCGTGCAGGCACAGATCGTGCCGCCGTTCATCGTGAAGCGGCCGCCATTATCGACAAGCACACCGCCGCCGCCCTTGCCATAACCACTTCCAATGTCGCCGAGGATAAGGCCGCTTCCGATGCCACCGGCGATATAGCCGCCCGTGACATTAAGGATGGTCAAGCCCGCCTTACCTGACGCAGGGATCCAGGCACGTACCAGCTCTTTATCATTATCAGACTCACCGTTATAGCCGCCTATCTCGATGGAATGGACGGTTTTGGTCTCCGCGTTGTCGGTCACCGTCAGATTACCGCCACTTTGTACCTTGATGACCCTGACACCGACGGAGCTGTATTTGACCGCGAGACCATGATCATTGAGATCGAGGGTGATGCTCTTATTTTCCACTGTCAGACCTAACCTCATCACCGCATCTGCGATCAGTTTGACAGTGTCACCATCCTTCGCTGCGCTGACCGCTTCTTCTATAGATGCGTATTCCGTATCACCTATCTGCGCGACAGGCTCATCATCCGCCATTACCGGAATGCTCAGACACAAAGTCAGAAGCGCCATCATCACAACCCATATTATTCTCCTCATTTTCAATTTTCTCCTCAAAAAGCCTTTATTTCCGGTTAAAATTGTTCGGCAAACGAAAGTTCCCCTCGATATCGGATTATAACAGAAAACCATTGTGTTAACAAGACTGCGCTCCGGGCACATATGAAAGAGCACCGATCACCCACGGAAAAACGATCTGCATATATGGCGGTTCATTTGCGGACATGGCAAAAATATGATAAAAATATAGGTATGAAAGACCTGACGCTGCTAATATTTCCCATAACCCTTCTCATCATTACCTTTTTCGGGGCGAAGCCGTGCAAAGATACCGGGGCGGAAGCTTCCGGTGAGCACTATGACCCGTTGTGCCTTTCACAGAGCAAAATGATCCGCGGCGCAGCCTGCGTGTGGGTGGTTCTTCACCATCTCACCCAGGATGTCACCACCTACGGCATGTATCCCAGAGGCCCCATTTCCATCCTTAACTACTGCGGCATTCTTTTCACCTCTGTATTTTTCTTTTTCTCAGGCTACGGGCTCATCACAGGGCTCATTACCAGACCCGGATATCTGAAGGGTTTTCTGAAAAAAAGGCTATTGTCAGTCATCATTCCCTTCTGGACCATCAACGCCCTGCTGGTTTTTCTGAGCATAAACTTCTACGGCATCAGATACAACACCCGTGATATCATTTCCGATATCACAGGCTACACGCTGATCAACAGCAACGGCTGGTACATCATAGAGATCATATTATTCTATATCCTGTTCTACCTCTGCTTCAGATTTATAAAGAACAAAAAAGCAGCGGCCCTGGCGCTGAGCATCGCTGTTGTCTTTGTGATAAGATATGCCTTTTTCAGGGGACATGATAACGCCGGAGACAAATCCCACTGGTTTAAGGGGGAATGGTGGTATAATTCCACCATCGTATTCGTCTTCGGACTGTGGTACGGTCTGTTCCGGGACAGGGTGGAAGGCTTTTTCAAAAAGCATTACAGATCAGCCCTTATCTCCTCCCTGCTGCTGTTTCTCATTGTTTTTTATGCCAGCATCAATGCTGTGAACATCCTGGGATATTACAGGACTGTGCCGCTGATCGGCGCCAAAGCGGATCCACTGATCACACTTATACTTCAGAGCATAGCCTGCATCCTTTCGACTCTTACGGTCTTGCTTATCAACTCTAAACTCAGGCTTGGAAACAATGTCCTGTCTTTTCCGGCTTATATAAGCACCGAACTGTTCCTGATCCACGGATTTTTCATCAGCCATGTATTCAATAACAGGGGGAATCACCCCTTCAGGTTTTTTACCCTGGTGCTGCTCTGTTCCATAGCCTCCGCTGCAGTGCTCTCCTTTATCATAAAAAGGATCACCAAAGCTGTGTTATCCATAGGAAAAGCTTCAGGAGAGAAAACACACGAAACAATTAGCAAAGAAACCGGTGGCGGATCTGAGACAGCGGAAACAGACAACAATACAGCCGACGAAAATATAAACAACAGATCCTTGGCCGCAGCAAAAAGCAAAACCACACCGGCCATCATTATAAAACTTAAGTCAAAAAAATATATCCTCCCACTGTGCATCGTGATCCTGCTCATTCTGCCTATAGCCTGGCAGCTCATCCTTTTGGCGGAATGCAAGACAGAAACTGCCACACTTCAGAATGCAGGGATCGGCGATGCCGTTTACTACGGTCGCTTTGACACCGACGGAAATGTTTTTACCAGAGAGCGCCTCAAATGGATAGTCCTTGACAGGCGTGACGATCATGTTTTGCTCATATGCGAAAAGGGGATCGCCGGCAGCTCCTATAATCAGAAGAGCGAGGAAGTATCATGGAGTGAATGCGATATAAGAGGAATGATCAATTCAAAAAAATACACCGGGATGTTCAGCACTCACGAACTCAAAAACGTGATGGAAAACGACGGGGATCTCATAAGTCTCCTGACCGTGGATGAGGCGGAAAAATTCTTTGACGACGACATGGAAAGACAGCTTGACATCACCCCGGCTGCAGAGGCAGCAGGCACGAACATCAACAGGATGACCAAGACCAACAACTGGGATATGAAAAATTACCGCTCAGCCTGGTGGTGGCTGAAAAAGAGCAGTGATGACAAAGCCATCACTGCTCCTATAGTAACCTCTGACGGGGAGATACGCCCCGATGAAAAATATGTCAACAAGCCCTACGGCGCCGTGCGCCCCGTGATCCGGGTCAGGACACCGGCTTTTTGATCATTTCACCTTAACCTTAAACTTAACCTTCGCCGCATTCTTACCCAGGCCGTAATATGCCGTCATAATCTCAGTTATCCTTTATTCTTGAAAAATAAAGCCTGCCACACATCAGCACATTAATCAAAGCCGCAGCGATCATCAGGATCATTACAGATACAATTGTCCATTTGCCAGAAGCAGAGTTCCTGATGCCGCCAGGATGAGTGATCCTGCCTTTTTGGCACTATTCAGTGCGATCAGCATGCTCTGCTGTCTCTCTTTTTCCCCTTTTTCAAGGGAAATACCCT
>JAEEZH010000051.1 GCA_016288495.1 Lachnospiraceae bacterium | reverse complement strand
TTTCAGTGGATGCGCGCCCGACGGACTCACCGTTCGCCCGGATATTATACGCACCCTCGGGCACTTTATGCAGGTCGGCCACCTCTGTAAGCAGCCTTTTGCCTATTTCATCAAGCATTGCCTTTACCGTTTCCTTTCTGCAGGGATTCCCGGACATGACACTCCGGGACCGCAATGGCCCTTGCCATAAGATCCGGCAATATCTCATCCCTGCTACCCCGGCGTTCCAGTTTTCCGTCCTTTAACACTATCACCTCGTCGGCAATGTTCAGGATCCGTTCCTGATGCGATATAATCAGGATGGAATTCCCACTGATCTCATCGCGCAGGGTTTTGAACACTTCAATGAGATTCTGAAAACTCCAAAGGTCTATACCCGCCTCCGGCTCGTCAAATATCGAAAGCTTAGTTGACCTGGCGAGGATTGTGGCGATCTCAATCCTCTTTAGCTCGCCTCCCGACAGGGAATCGTTTACTTCTCTGTCTATGTAGTCCCTGGCGCAGAGCCCAACGGCCGAAAGATATTCACATGCCTGCGCTGGCGAAACCTTCGAGCCCTTCGCCAGACGTATCAGATCCAGAACCCTGATCCCCTTGAACCTGACAGGCTGCTGGAAAGCATAGCTTATCCCCCGCCTGGCCCTTTCAGTCACGGACAGACCGGTTATATCCTCCCCGTCAAAAATGATGGAGCCGGCAGAAGGTTCATGGATGCCCGCTATCAGCTTTGCCAGGGTGGATTTTCCGCCGCCGTTGGGTCCCGTTATCACCACCAGCTTTCCATCCGGGATCGTAAGGCTCACATCGCTTATGATCTCCAGGCCCTTGCCCTCTTCCTCCACATTAAATGATATGTTTTTCAGTTCCAGCATGATACATATTTCCTTTTATTCATATCGCAGCGCTTCGATGGGATTCATCTTCGCTGCTTTGTTTGCGGGATAATACCCGAAGAATATTCCGATAAAGGCCGAAAAGCCCACAGATACCAAAATACTCATCATATCAACGTGTCCGGTATAACCCATGACCTTGCTGCCCAAAAGCCCTGCGACTATTCCCAGGCTCATGCCTATCAGTCCTCCCAGAAGGCACAGCACTATGGACTCGGTTATGAACTGGATCCTTATGGAGCCGTTCGTGGCGCCCAAAGCCTTCCTCGTTCCTATTTCCCTGGTACGCTCCGTGATGGATACCAGCATGATGTTCATTACTCCAATGCCGCCCACCAGCAGCGAGATACCCGCGATCAGCGAAACCGCAAGGGACATGGCATTCATGGATTGTTTTGTTTCTTCGATCCAGGATGCATTTGTATAGGTACCCACCTTATAAAAGGTATTCTTCCCGTAATATTTTTCATTTATGGTTTCACTCAGATTTTCATCCAGAACGGTGGTATCGTTTATTGAACTTGCCACGAACTTCACTGATTCATAGCCCTTCTTTCCGTGCATCTGTTCCTTGGCCGTGAGCAGCGGAAGATACAGGTCTGTCCTTGTCTTTGCCTTGGTGGTGGTGACAAAACCAAAGCCGGAATTGCTATACTCGTATACTCCCACGACGGTATAAGTGTAATAATTACCGCCTACCACCACTTTAACCTGCTTCCTGAGGGCAGCCTCAGTGTCGCCGGCATACATATTATCACAGAAATAGTCAGAGACCATGGCTACCTTTTTCCCGCTCTTATAGTCCTCCGCGGTAAAAAAACGGCCCGCCAGAAGCTTGAGATCCGCCTCATCCATGGCATCTTTATTTTCGCCCTTGACACTCACATAGGCGTAAAGGCTTCCGTTCTTGGCTGTACCTTCCCCTACCGATTTTTCCAGGAGAACGCTTTTTATGCTGTCAGAGTACTCCTCCCTGGCATACTCTACCATTTCTTCGGTGATCAGATCCTCTTCCTTCATATCCCGGCCGGGACGGTCAAATCTCATGGGACCACCGTGGCCTTCTCTGTCATCATCACGCTCTGTGACATACAACTCTACCTGATCCACTCCGAACTCCGCGAATTCCTCCGCCAAACTGTTGGACATCGAGGTGC
>JAEEZH010000050.1 GCA_016288495.1 Lachnospiraceae bacterium | reverse complement strand
GTGGCTCATCCTGCTCTGTTTTTATCTGGTGCTGTCCGGCGGTCTTGAAAAGAGCCTGCACCGGCAGATGAAAAATGCACTTTGGGTGGGAGAGCTGTGCGCAGGCATACACCTGTATTTTTTCCCCATGGCAATGGCTGTTCTCATCGCCGGATATCTCAGGCGGCTGATAGTGAGCTCTGCATCCGAAAGGACCGGGGTGATCAGGGAAGCCGCTGCGGCGGTATCTTCCATGTGCCTGGGGGCTGCATTTGTCCTTTGGCTCATGGGCGCTTTGAATTTCCCTTCGGGAAACGGAAATTACTGGGTGGGGGATTTCACCATGAACCTGAACTCCCTGATCAATTCCCTGGGACATAGTGCCTTTTTACCTGCCCTGCCCCTTTATTCTCCCATGCAGTTTGAGGGAGCCGTATATCCCGGTCTGGGAGTGCTGGTGCTGGCTGTGTTCTGTCTTATATGGGGCGTATCCCGGATGATCATCAGAAAAGGGCCGGATCCTGAGAATACCGGCTTATCTGCAGGGAAGTTTAAAGATGAAAGCGGGATCCTGAGTGTCATAAAAAGGCACCCTCTCCGGTTTTCCTTTGGGGTAATGGCTGTGATCCTTATGATCCTGTCGGTAAGTCCTGTCTTTGCCTTTGGAGACAGGCTGATCCTTTACCTGCCCTATCCCGAAGCCCTGAGCCGTGTCCTGGGAGTGTTCAGGTCAAACGGCCGTTTTATCTGGCCTGTTTTGTACCTCATGATCTTTTTGCTGGTTAAATGTGCCGACGGTATCATGAATAAAGAGGCCCCGGCTGTACATAAAAAGGCAGTGAGCGTGCTGCTCCTCGGCTGCCTTGTTTTACAGGTGGTGGATTTTTCCGGCTGGATAGGTGAAAAACAGAAAAAATATTACACGGCGCAGAAGACCTACAGGACTGTGTGGGATGAGCTGGCCCTTCCCGATGAGGTGTGGGACAGGTACGACGGGTTCGTGATCTATGAAGATGACACCGGCTTTAACATGGGTACTACCTATTTTGCCATGCGGCATGAGATGACGGTGAATACCTTTTATTTTGCGAGGGATATAGACGAAAAGATAGAACAGACCAGGGAGGAATATACGGCTGAGCTTTTATCCGGCGGGGCAGATCCTTCAAAGGTGTATGTGCTGGATCGTGACAGCTATGAGCGGTTTAAGGATACGGGACTGCATTTCTATAAGACGAGGAAGTGCGCCTTCGGAGTGGCGGATGCGATAGAGGGACTGGAGGAGCTGAAGGATGAAGACCTTGATGAGATCAGCTGGCAGTGAGGCGCGATCATGACAAAGTCATGATTCTGCATCGCGCCGAACGTTTTGCCGCCGACGAGCAGAGCGAGAAGGGGGCGCTACCCGGGAAGAGGCGCGATCATGACGAAGTCATGATTCTGCATCGCGCCGAACGTTTTGCCGCCGACGAGCAGAGCGAGAAGGGGGCGTTACCTAAGACAAAGTCAAAAAAAGAGACTGTCCAAAGCGGACAGTCTCCCGATAAGCATCACTATGACGGATCAGATCATACCTCGTAGGGCTTGATCACATTAAGTACCTCGGTAGCGTCATCTTCTGCATGGATATTAAGCTCGATGGGCTTTGAAAGATCCAGTGAGAAGATACCCATGATGGACTTGGCGTCGATCACATATCTGCCGGATACAAGATCAAAATCATATTCGAACTTTGTAATGTCGTTAACGAAGCTCTTAACCTTATCGATTGAGTTTAATGAAATGGTAACTGTCTTCATAATAATTTCCTCCTCATTTCAAAATTTGTGTAACAGTACGGACTGCGCTGCGCCGTACATACCACTAACATACTAAAGGCACAGGTGAAAAATGTCAAGTATTACTTATAAAAAGAAAAAAAGTAAGGGGCTGAGCTTTGCCATCCATACCCTGGGATGCAAGGTTAATTCCTATGAGAGCGAAAGGATGGCCGGCCATCTTATTGAAGCCGGTTTCGTGCCTGTGAGCTTTGAGGATGAAGCGGATATCTATATTGTAAATACCTGCTCAGTTACCAATATAGCCGACAGAAAGTCAAGGCAGATCCTTCACCGTGCCAGAAAGCGCAATGAAAATGCTCTGATCGTGGCGGCAGGCTGTTATGTGCAAAGTAAGGAAAAACCGGAAGATATCCTTTCCGACGGGGTGGACGTGGTCATCTCAAATGAGGATAAGGAGAGGATCGCCGGGATACTGACGGATCATATAAAAAACAGAAGGCAGTATGATCATGCTGATCAGGAATATGAAGAGATACAGCCTTGCATGCAGCAGCTGCCTGTCGGTGAACATACCAGAGCCTATATCAAGATCCAGGACGGCTGCAACCAGTTCTGTACCTATTGCATTATCCCTTATGTGAGAGGCAGGATAAAAAGCCGTCCCCTTACGGATATAGTGGATGAGGCAAAAAACCTGGCGAAAGCCGGCTTCAGGGAAGTAGTGCTCACGGGAATCCATGTGAGCTCCTACGGGAGGGATATTGAGGCAGAAAAGCTTGACCTGCTCTCTGTCATAAAAGCCGTCCATGAGGTGGAGGATATAGACAGGATACGTTTAAGTTCTCTTGAAATGGGGATCATCACCCCGGAGCTTGCCCGTGAGCTGGCCGCTCTTTCGAAACTTTGCCCTCATTTTCATCTTTCCCTTCAGTCCGGCTGTGCAGACACCCTTAAAAGGATGAACAGGCATTACACTCCTGATGAGTATGCCGCCTGTGTAGAGTATCTGAGGACGGCGTTTTTCGAGGAAAGGGGGGCGTATCCGGCCATCACCACTGATGTGATAACAGGCTTTCCCGGGGAGAGGGATGAGGATTTTGAGGAAAGCAGGGCCTTTGTTGAGAGCATCGGTTTCTTTGAGACTCATATATTCAAGTATTCAAAGAGGCAGGGGACGATAGCCGCAAAGATGAAGGATCAGCTTACCGACAGGGTGAAATCGGAGCGCAGCGCCGTTCTTATAGCCATGAATGAAAAAAAACGTGCTCAGTACATAGAGGGGATCATCGCCCAAAAGACCTATCTGCCGTCGCTTTTGATAGAGGAAGAGGCCATGATAGAGGGACAAAGCCTCCAGGTGGGTTATACCGCCGAATATATACGCTGCGGAGTAAGGAGTGAAGCGGATCTGAAAGGAAAGATACTTAAGGGGCGCATCCGCCTGTCCGATATTTATGAAAACGGCAGGCAGATTTGCATTATGGATGAATTTGATGTACAATAAATTATCTATGCGTTGACATAAGATTGTACTGTTTACTGAAAAAGAGGGTTAAAATGAACGATTTCGGAAATACTAAATTTTTTGAGGTAGAGACAGAGCCTGAGGTAGGTGTAAAGGAAGTTCTGGAGACCGTATATGAAGCTCTGGTGGAAAAAGGATACAATCCCATTAACCAGATCGTGGGGTATATCATGTCGGGAGATCCCACCTATATCACCAGTCACAACAACGCCCGTTCCCTCATCATGAGAGTGGAGAGGGATGAGCTGGTTGAGGAGCTGCTGGTGGAGTATATCGATATCAACGGATGGAACTGATCTATGGCAGGTTCATCGGGAGCAGGCAGGATCATGGGGCTGGATTTCGGTTCCAAGACGGTTGGTGTGGCTGTCTCGGATCCTTTGGGGATCACGGCCCAGGGGGTTACCATCATCCGCAGGGAGCGTGAGAACAAGCTTCGCAGGACTTATGCGGCCATAGAGGAACTGATCCTCGAATATGATGTCAGGTCCATAGTTTTGGGCTATCCCGTGCTTTTGTCGGGAAAAGAGGGGGAAAGAGTGAAGGCCACCCTTGCATTCAAGGAGGATCTGGAGCGCAGGACCGGCCTTGAAGTGATCCTGGAGGATGAGCGCCTTACCACCGTTCAGGCCCACAGGAGTCTTGACGATATGGGGATCAGAAGTGATAAGCACGGCGAATATGTGGACGAGGTGGCAGCGGTACTGATACTGCAGGGCTATCTGGACCGGCAGAGGAACCTGATCTAAAAGAGAGCCGGTGCTAAAGGATTAAAGAGACTATGAGCGAAAAAGAAAGAGCGGACAGTCTTATATTTACAGGCGATGACGGTGAAGAGATAGAATTCACCGTAATAGCCGATACGAGGATTAACGGCAGGAACTACCTGCTTGTAACGGACAGACCTGACGATGAAGAGTGTGAAGTCTGCATTTTGAAAGAGACCTCGGCGGATGAGGAGGCGGAGAGTACATACATCATCCTTGAGGACGAGACGGAGCTCGACATCGTGGCAAAGGTCTTTGAAGAAGATACAGAGCTAAGTATAGAAAGGAGTTTTTTTGAGTAAATTTAATATGCGTACTGCCCCTAATCTGAAGATCATCCCCCTGGGAGGATTGGAACAGATAGGTTTGAACATGACTGCATTCGAGTATGAGGACAGTATAATAGTAGTGGATTGCGGGCTGGCCTTTCCCGAGGACGACATGCTGGGAATAGATATGGTCATACCCGACGTAACTTACCTTAAGGAGAATGAGAAAAAGATCAAGGGTTTTGTCATAACCCATGGTCATGAAGACCACATCGGAGCGATCCCCTATGTGCTTAAGGAGATACACGCACCCATTTATTCCACAAAGCTTACAATAGCGCTCATAGAGCATAAGCTTGAGGAACACGGAATGAAGGATTCCGTGAAGAAAAAGGTGATCACCCACGGACAGATGATAACCCTGGGAAAATTCCGGGTTGAATTTATAAAGACAAATCACAGTATAGTGGATGCTTCGGCGCTGGCGATCTATTCACCGGCGGGAGTTGTGGTGCACACGGGAGACTTTAAGGTGGATTATACTCCCGTTTTCGGTGATTCCATAGACCTGCAGCGGTTTGCCGAGATAGGCAAGGCGGGGGTGCTGGCGCTTATGTGTGATTCCACCAACGCCGAAAGACCCGGATTTACCAATTCGGAGCGCACTGTGGGCAGGACCTTTGACAATATCTTTGCGGAGCACAAGGGCACCAGGATAATAATAGCTACCTTTGCCTCGAATGTGGACAGGGTACAGCAGATCATAGATTCCGCATACAAATACGGGCGCAAGGTCATTCTGGAAGGACGATCCATGGTTACGGTCATGGAGATAGCCTCCCAGCTGGGATATATTAACATACCTGAAAATACCCTGATCGATATAGATCAGATAAAGAACTATCCCAATGAAAAGATGACTATAATAACCACCGGTTCCCAGGGAGAGTCCATGGCGGCTCTTTCCAGGATAGCTTCCAATCTTCACCGCAAGATCTCCATAGAGCCCGGGGATACCATCATCTTTTCATCGAACCCCATACCGGGTAATGAAAAGGCGGTGACAAAGGTCATCAATGAGCTGGCCATGAAGGGCGCGGAGGTCATATTCCAGGATACCCATGTTTCGGGCCATGCCTGTCAGGAGGAGATAAAGCTGATCTATTCCCTGGTCCGCCCGAAATACGCCATCCCCATACACGGTGAATTCAAGCACCGTAAGGCGCAGGCGAATCTGGCTATAGACCTGGGGATACCGTCAAAGAACGTGTTCATGCTGAGCAGCGGTGATGTGCTGGAATTAAACGGCGGCAAGAAGGAATTTGCCAAGGTGACCGGCAAGGTGCTCACAGGCAGCGTGTTCGTGGACGGTCTGGGCGTAGGCGACGTGGGTAATATAGTTTTAAGGGACAGACAGCATCTGGCTGAAGACGGCATAGTTATAGTGGTCCTTACCATCGAAAAGGCGTCTGCCACCATGGTGGCCGGTCCGGATATAGTTTCCAGAGGTTTTGTCTATGTGAGGGAGTCGGATGAGCTGATCACCGAAGCCACCGAGATCGTGGATGAGGAAGTCAACATCATCCTTGAAGGCGGAGTGACCGACTGGGGCAGGCTCAAGAGCACCATAAAGAGTGAGCTTACGGAATATCTTTGGAAAAAGACCAAGAGGCGCCCCATGATAATACCTATCATACAGGAGATATAATGAGTGATGTGGATCATGCTCTCGAAGAGCTGATAGAAGCCATAACGAGCAGCGATGAATATAATAAATATCAGAGCGCGCTGAGGGAAGTGAGGCGTGAACCTGAGCTTAAATCCCAGATCGATGCCATGAGGGAACGCAACTTTGAACTGCAGCAGCAGGACATCGATCCCGGAAGGCTGGCCTTCGAACTGGATCAGTTTGAGCGTGAATACGAACAGTTCCGGGCTAATCCCAAGGTCCACTATTTCCTTGCCAGGGAGCTTGCCTTCATCCGTCAGATGCAGCACATCTTTGATGAGATCATGGAATCCATCGAATTTGACTGATCATTCAGAGCCATGAATATGAACGATACCTCAATCTATAAAAAGATCATAGCCATAATCCTGGAGACCGCCCTGAGGATAATCATCCTTATGATAGCCGTATCCTTTGTATACAAATGCGGTCTGAGTGCCTATGAATTCGGTTATGACATCTTTGCCGACAGACCCATGACCTATGGGAACGGCAGGGATGTCTATGTCACCATACCCGAGGGCATGGACGCTATGGATGTGGGAAAGATACTCCAGCAGCGCGGCCTGATCAGGGATGCCAAGCTTTTTTTCTGTCAGGAATATCTCTCTGCATATCATAAAAAGCTCAGAAGCGGCACCTATACCCTCAATACGGGAATGAATGCTTCAAAGATGATGGAGATAATGTCCGAAGAGCCGAATGAGGAAGAGGCCACAAAGGACGAGGAGATCACTTCCCAGACGGAGACTGCTCCGGATGATGAGGAAGCCCATTCCCCTATGGATGAGGTGACAAAGACGGAAGAGGAGACGAAATCGGAGGAAGCCGGTGATGAGGTCATCACGGACGAGAACATTTCCGAGATCATAGATGAGACAAGATGAGTCAAGGACGCAAATATATATAGATTCTCTCAAGATAGGCTGCGATCCGTATTTTGAGCAGCTGCGTCAAAGAGCCGAAGATACGAAGGTACCGGTGATAAGACGCAGCGCGGAAAGCTTTATCCGCACCATTCTTTCCATAAAGCAGCCGGATAATATTCTGGAGATAGGCTGTGCTACCGGATTTTCCGCTCTGGTGATGGCGGATTGCACAAAGCAGACCACGCATATCACCACCATAGAAAAATACGATAAGCGCATAGCCGAGGCAAAGGAGAATTTTAAAGCGTCCCCTCATGGCCACAGGATCACGCTCATGGAAGGTGATGCGTCGGATATCCTGAAAGAGCTTGTCGGCCAGGGAGAAAAATACGACTTTGTTTTTATGGATGCGGCAAAGGCACAATATATCGTTTTTTTGCCATATGTGATGGAACTCTTATTGCCGGAGGGGATCCTCCTTTCCGACAATGTGCTCTGGGAAGGCGGGATCACCGAATCGAAATATGCCCTGACCAGAAGGGATCGCACCATACATAAACGTATGAGAGATTACCTGAAGACCATCAGTAACATGAAGGAGCTGACCACCACCGTTTTGGATATAGGAGACGGGATGGCTTTATCAAAGAAGGATCCGTAAATTCCCGACAGGAAAGAATAAATGAGAACTGATCGTAAACCCGAATTATTATGCCCCGCAGGCAGCAGTGAGGTGTTCAGAACCGCTGTCATCTATGGGGCGGATGCGGTATATATAGGCGGTGAAGCTTTTTCGCTGAGAGCCAAGGCCAAAAATTTTACCCTTGAAGAGATGGCTGACTGCATAGCTTTTGCACACGAAAGAGGAGTGAGGGTCTATGTGACCGCCAATATCCTGGCGCATAATGATGACCTGGAACAGGCAGAATCCTATTTTGAAAGCCTTGAGTCTCTCGGGGAAAACAGGCCCGACGCCCTGATAATTTCCGATCCGGCCGTTTTTACCACAGCAAAAAGAGTCTGTCCGGATATAGAGATCCATGTGAGCACCCAGGCAAATAATGTGAATTACGGAACCTTCAACTTCTGGCATGAGCTGGGGGCAAAGAGAGTGGTGGCCGGAAGGGAGCTGTCCCTTAAGGAGATCTCCGGGATCAGGGACCGCATTCCGGATGATTTGGAGATAGAGGCTTTTGTTCACGGCGCCATGTGCATATCCTATTCCGGCAGATGTCTCTTATCCAATTTCCTGACGGGGAGAGACGCCAATCACGGGGAATGCACCCATCCCTGCCGCTGGAAGTACGATCTGACGGAAATATCGGGCACGGTTGAAGAAGAAACCCGTCGGGGTGAACATTTCCCGGTTTTTGAAAATGAAAGGGGAACCTTTATCTTTAACTCAAAGGATCTGTGCATGGTGGGACATATTCCCGATCTGGTGAAGGCGGGCATAGATTCCTTTAAGATAGAGGGCAGGATGAAAACGGCGCTGTATGTCGCCACCATAACCAAGGCATACAGACAGGCCATCGATGACTATTATGAAGACCCTGCCCTGTATGAGAAGAACATTCCGTTGTATGAGCAGATGGTAAGAGGCTGTACCTACAGGCTGTATTCCACCGGCTTTTTTTACGGTAAGCCGGATAAAGAAGGCCAGATCTATGATGCCGGCACCTATGAGAAGGGGCGCGAGTATCTGGGAACCATAAGAAAGACCGATAACGGCCGTGTGCTCATCACCCAGAAGAATAAATTCTGCACCGGAGATGAGATAGAGATCATGAAGGTGAAGGGCAGGGATGAAAGCGCAAAGGTCTTAAAGATAGAAACTCTCGAGGGAGTGGAGCAGGACAGTGCGCCTCATGCCAGCCAGGATCTTTGGATCACCCTGGACAGGGCTGCCGGAGAGTATGACATCCTCTGCCGCCCGGTGTAGACGATAATAGTAACCTTCCTAAAAAGGAGCATAATGATGAAACTTATAATCCAAATCCCGTGTCTTAACGAAGCTGAAACCCTGGAGATCGCCCTTAACGATCTGCCAAAGCATATAGAAGGCATAGATGAGATAGAGATACTCATCATAAACGACGGCTCAAAGGATAATACAGTGGAGGTGGCCAGGAACTGGGGCGTAAACCATATCGTCAGCTTCCCCCAGAACAAGGGCCTGGCGAAGGGCTTCATGGCCGGTTTCGATGCGTGCCTGAGACTGGGAGCTGACATAATAGTGAATACTGACGCAGATAACCAGTACTGCGGTGATGATATAGAAAAGCTGGTCCGTCCCATTCTTGACGGAGAGGCGGAGATAGTCATAGGCGACAGGCCCATAGATGAGACGGAGCATTTTTCTCCCCTTAAGAAAAAGCTTCAGCATTTCGGAAGCTATGTGGTGCGTGTGGCGTCAAAGACAGACGTTCAGGATGCTCCTTCGGGATTCAGGGCCTACAGCAGGGAGGCGGCCCTCCACACCAATGTCATAAACAATTATACCTATACTCTGGAAACCATAGTTCAGGCGGGAAGAAACAAGATGGCCATTACCCACGTGCCCATCAGGACAAATGCGGAGCTTCGATCTTCGAGACTTTTTTCCAGCATGTTTGGCTATGTGAAAAAATCCATGCTGACCATAATCCGTGCCTTTATGATGTACAGACCTCTGGTATTTTTTTCCATACTGGGAGCCATACCCTTTTTCGCAGGCGTGGCCATAGGCATCCGCTTTTTGATCTATTATTTCGGCGGCAACGGCCTGGGGCATACCCAGTCCCTGATCCTCGCCAGCACCCTGATGATGCTTGGTTTCACTACCTTCATCATAGGCTTTCTGGCTGACATCATCGCCGCCAACCGAAAGATCCTGGAGGATATCCAGTATCGTGTGCGCCGCATGGAAGTAGGCGAAGATCTTAAGTGAAATGATACCGGGATAGTGGGATATGAAAGTAACTGTGATAACTCCTGTCTATGATGTGAAGACAGAATATCTGGAAAAGTGCATAGACAGCATACTGACACAGACTTATCGGGATATGGAGCTGATCCTGGTGGATGACGGCGCAAAGGGTGATCTGCCAAAGCTGTTGGATGAGTACGCAGATAGGGATGAGAGGATAAGGGTCATACATCAGGCAAACGGTGGGGCCTCATCCGCGAGAAATGCTGGACTTGACAGCGCCACGGGTGAGTGTGTCACCTTTGTGGACAGTGATGACTGGATAGATAAGGATACGATAGCAAAGGCGGTTGAGAGATTTATAAAAAATGAAGCGGATATACTGCTCTGGGGATCGTATAAGGTTTATGAGGATGGTCAGGGTCATCAGAAGCTTGAAAAATATATGCCTTATGAAGCCGATATAGAGCTGTTTGACAATGACAGGAAAAGGGAGCTGATGCTCAAGACCATGACGGGCATCCACCCTTCCTTCAGACAGCCGGCCACTTCTTTCGGGTCGGGATCCTGCTGTTCAAAGCTGTATAAGCTTGAATTCCTGAACAGGAATGATCTGAGGTATCCTGTGGGGATAAAGAGGGCCGAGGATGTGAATTTCAATATCCGGGCCTTTGATAAAGCGGGACGCGTGGGCTATATGAACGCCCATTTTTATTATTACAGGCAGCATGAGGCGTCCGCAACCTATCAGTACAGGCCGGGGGGGATACAGGTCTTTACCGATGCTCTTAACGAACTGAAAAAGTTTATCGATACAAAGAAGGATGACCCGCTCTTTGAGCAGGTTTACTATATGAGGTGCATGTTCTTCTTCCTGGAGAGCATGGATATGGATTATATAAATAAGGCCAATAAAGCGCCGCGGCAGGAGCGGATCCGGAGCATGAGAGAAGTATTGCAGACGGAACCTTACAGGGGTGCGGCGCAAAAGCTTAAGTATGAGAACCTGTCCTTTGCAAAGAAGATACCGCTGTTTTTGATGAAACATGGTATGATGGGTGCGCTGATGAGCATGTACGGGGTTTATCGAAGAATGTGATTTATAGTTTTGATGACTTCTTCAAGATTCTTCCTGTTGCTCAGAATGAAAAAGGATTGTTTCTTTGCCGTTTCGTAATCTGATTCAAAATAATAGATGTATGTCGGAAAGTAAGAACTGGGGCGTGTCGGTGATCATGCCCTGCTACAACAGTGAACTGTATATAGACAAGACCCTCAAATCCCTGTACGGCCAGTCCTTTCAGGATTTTGAGCTGGTGGCGGTGAATGACGGCAGCACGGATAATACTCTGGGTGCCCTGGAGGCTTTCCGTCAAAAACTGGGCGAGGATCGTGTGCACATAGTGACCGTCGAAAACGGCGGTCAGTCCAGAGCCAGAAATATAGGTCTGGATGTGGCTGTGGGCAAGTACATAGTCTTCCTTGACAGTGATGATTTTGTGGATGTGGATTATCTGGAGGTGCTTTATACCACGGCTGAAGAAAACGATTCCGAGATGGTACTGACAGGCCAGCACAAGGTGGACACCAGCGGTAACACCATAGCCAATATCTGCTATCCTGTGGACCAGCATCCCGAGTATGTCCAGCGGCAGCTGAATCCCCACGGAAAGCTTTATTCCAGGGATTTTCTGAACCGTCATAATATAAGATTCGCCGAAGGAAAGCTTTATGAGGATAATCCCTTTAACATGATGGCCATGTTCCTATGCAAAAACCAGGTGATCCTGCCCTACAACGGACATTATCAGGTGATCCACATGGGCTCTACCATGACCAAAGCTATGGATCCCCAGAAGGTTCCTTATGAGGCCATTGAGCAGGCGATAGATTATACCCTGTCCCACCGGGAGCTGATAAAGGATGTGTCTGTGTTTGAATTCATGGTCCTGAGCTTTATGACTTATTTTATATTTCAGGCAAACCGTAAGCATATATATGCGTCGGGGCGTATCAAGGGCAGGAAATCAAGTCCCGCCCTCATGAAGGAGATATGCAGATATACCCAGAGGCTTATCCCTGCATATTTTCCGAAATATTATAAAAATCCTCATGTGGGCGTTTTTAAGCACAGATATCTGAGCATATGGCAGAGGCTGGGAGTCAGTGTTTTTGTGATGCTCCTTCGGACCCATACCCTGTGGCCCTTTACCAGGATATTCTATTTGGTGGCTGACTGATGGAAGATATCAAAATGGAAACGCCGGAAAAGTCCGGTAAAAAGAATATAAAGAAAATATTGACCATAGTCGGCCGGATCTTTACCGTACTGTCCATAGTGTTTGTGGGAAGGGCTATCTATAAGCTGGGCTTTGATTTCTCCGTGATCCATAACTGGCCGTTGTTCATCCTGGTATCCGTGGTCTGTGCCTTTGTCTTTGGCGCGGGCATGTTCGTCCAGGGCTATGCCTGGAAGCTGTGGCTTTCATTTTTCTCCGCCAGGGATATAGATACAAAGGGGGCCCTGTGCGTATATACAAAGGCTAATATCGGTAAATATCTGCCGGGTAATGTGATGCACTTTGTGGAACGCAACCTTTTTGCCGAAAGGGCGGGGGCATCCCAGAGCGCAGTGGCATTTTCCAGCGTGGCAGAAGTGCTCACCCAGGTGCTGGCAGCCTTCATCATAGCGCTGGTGGGTGCCGGCGGTACCATTTTTGAAGTGCTGGATGCCCTCTTTCCGGGAGGGTATATGCCTGTGGTGGCAGGAGTCATTGCAGCGGGAGTGATCTTTTGTGTGATCGCGTATCTGGTGGCCATGAAGCTTTTCTCCGAAAAGATAAAGGCTTTGCTTTCAAAATACAGCCTGTCGGGACTTATCCTGACCTTGCTCAGATCCATGCTGCTGTACATGGTGGTGATGCTGATCGGAGGCGTCATCATGGTGGTCCTGTATATTTATATGGGAGGTGCTCCCGATATAAGGACCTCCTGTCTGATCGTCAGCTGTTATGTGATAGCCTGGGTCATAGGCTTTGTGGTGATAGGAGCCCCCGGCGGGATCGGCGTCAGGGAGTTCGTGCTCACCATGACCCTGGGTTCTGCCATAGGGAATGAGCTGGTGGTGACGCTGATGGTGGTCCACAGGCTCATCAATATAGTGGGAGATTTTCTGGCCTATCTGGCCCAGTACCTTATTACGGGAGCGGATGATGAGAAAGATTCTTCGTCGCTGCGCTCCTCAGAATGACATGGGAATGCCATATTCACCAGAATGATAAAAAATTACCCTCTGTCATCCTGAGCGAAGCGACGCATATCACACTACGAAGTGGTGTGATGCCGCCCCGGCGAGGGGTTGCGAAGCAACAGGAAGGATCTTATTAATAAAACAAACTGTTCGGAGAAATAAGTGAGAGTAACAATCATCACCACCTGCTTCAATGCGCAGGAACATATAAAAAAGACCATAGAATCCGTGCTGTGTCAGACTTATGATGACTTTGAGTACGTGATCATGGACGGAGCTTCAAAGGATGATACCCTTAAGATAGCATCGGAGTATGAGGCTGCATTTGCCGGGAGGCAGATCCCCTATCATATATATTCCGAGCCTGACACCGGCATATACGACGGCATGAACCATGGGGTAAAAAAGGCAGCGGGCGAATATGTAAATTTTATGAATGCCGGGGATGAATTTTTTGACGAAAAGGTACTGGAAAAGCTGTTCAGGCGCAAGGATTATCCGGGTATTGGCGTCATATACGGAGACGCCGCCGAGACGGAATACGGCGAGCAGTATCTTTTTGTGAAAAGCATCAGCAATATAAAGAAGCGGATGCCCTTTTCCCATCAGAGCGCTTTTGCCCTGCGGTCACTCCTTGAAGAGCATCCTTTTAACCTGAATTACAGGATAGCGGCGGATTATGATTTCCTTATGAACTGCTATGATGAGGGCGTTAAGTTTTATGATGCGAACCTGATGATCTGCAGGGTTTCGAAGGACGGAATCTCGTCCTTAAAGCTTTACGATACTTTTCTGGAGACCGAGAGGATGCTGACGGATCACGGCTATCCCAGGTTTACACAGTCTGAGCTTAAAAAGAAGCTGTTCTTTTTGAGGATAAGGCAGGCGGGCATGGATATACTTCCCGCCACAGTGAAAAAGAAGATAAGACAGGTTCAGAGAAAACAAAGAGGTCAGGACATAAAAGTAGATGGCGGATTATCTTAAGAGAAAAATTGAAGAGACGGGAAGCCTCATTTTCAGGGCTTTTGTTTTTCCCTTCATAAAACTGAAGGCTGAGCTTTTCGAGGGGAACGTGATAAAACAGGGGGCTTATTTTAATGAATGGACC
>JAEEZH010000049.1 GCA_016288495.1 Lachnospiraceae bacterium | reverse complement strand
CCACCAGCGCGTACATAGGCATGTCTTCAGAACCGGCCATTCTGTGATACGCGTAGTAGATGAAGTCGCCGGATTCTCCTATCGTCATGGCATAATTCTCCACCGGGTCGCCGTTGAATACCGCATACTCCGTATCAGCCGCCTCGTCAGTGGAGAAGGTCCATGACCGGCATCCGTTGGCGTTGATCTCGATATGATCATCGCCGCCCAGACTCGGTGTTCTGGCCATGAACAGGCCGAAGGCTCCGACCAGGATCAGCACTTCTCCGAGGAATGTGATCAGGCCGGCTCCGAGGGGAGAGATCCATTTCTTCGATGTGGCTCCCGACTCCATCTGTTCGTTGAGGTGGCGGGTGTAGGACCCTTTGTAGATAAGCGCTACCAATATCGGTATTATAGCTAAGCTCAGAAGCATGAGCGGTATAAGTAAGATTCCAAATGCAACTGCCATGTTTTGCCTCCCCTAAATGTTGAATCTATCTTTGAAAATATAATAGTAGGAACGGGTGACGTCCACCTTGTCACCGTTAGCCATGTGCAAAATAAACTTTTGCAGTATGGAGGCTTCGATGCGGCGGATGCCCTTGACTGAAATGATCGCAGAATTGCTTACCCTCAGAAAATCGTCCGGGTCAAGCATTCTTTCCAGCTGTTTGAGGCGTTCCCTGGTGACATATGTTCCGTCCATGGTGTGGATCATCACGTCGTGTCCAAGGCTGTCGATGTAGATGATATCTGAGATGGAAATATAGAATGTCTGCTCACCTTTTTTGGCGGGAAGGTAATTTACATCCATGCCTCTTCTGGTAAGCACATATTCCGAGCGCTCGTCTATCTCGATATTCAGTTCCCTGAGTTCATCCAGGATTGGATCTGCCGGATCCAGCATGACCTTCAGTTTCACTTTCGTTCCTCCTGTTTCCCCTTTGTTGGGTCAAGTGTATTACATGAAAAAACCGATTTCAAGCCTTTGGAACAGTTTGCGGATTATCGGACATAACTTGCAGAAAAAAAGATGGAGCCCCGATATGGGACCCCATTTGCTTTATTTACATTTATAAGGGTGACTGTTTATTTAGGTTTAGTGGCGGAAGCTCTTTTCGGGGACCGCGTAGGTGATGTACAGTGACATGAAGCCGAACAGAGACAGCTGTGCAAGGACCATGAATAAGTCGAATGCGGGTGTGGCGAAAGTGAAGCCGCAGATAACTGCCAGTACGAGGGTGATGACTGCTGCGATTAAGATGTGTGTTCTGGTGATTCTCATTTGATTGCCTCCTTGTTATATTTCCGGGACTACGCCCTCATTTAAATCTTTTCCTAAGTTTTCCCATCCGAATCTTTTGATGGATATGATGATGGATACCAGCGCGATGCCTTCACTCAGCGCACCTCCCCAGGATCTGATCAGCACGTCATAGAGCAGGGTGCAGGGTGATCCGATAAGCTGGGAAAATCTTATTTCCTGTGCGTTGTTGGTCCAGTAACCGATGCTTGTGACTGCCACTGAGAAGAAGGGGAGAAGACTGATCCATCCGGACCAGGTCAGGCAGGTGATCAGTATCAGAAGCCCGATGATGGCGGAAAGTGTGATCCTGCTTCTTACCCATGGCCACCTGTCGATCCTGAGGAGAAGTGTGTTTCTCAGGATGTTCACCAGAAGTCCCAGGGCCCCGGTGTAAGCTCCCATCATGAAGAACTGGAAGCTGAAGATCAGGCAGCCAATAAGCTGGAACATGAACAGCAGGCGGTTGGATCTCATCTGGTAGGAGAGGATGAAGAATGCCACTGCAACAAATCCTACGGCCTGTAACATTCCTTCACTCATCTCTTACCTCCTGCGCTGTTTTTCTCTTTGCAAGTTTAAGGTAACATGATATAATCGATTTGTAAAACTAATGATTTTTATTATATCGATAAATATTATTTATTAAAGATACGGCCATGGAAAACAAGAGCATCGCAACATTCATCAAGGTAGTAGAGTTCAACAATTTCACAAGGGCTGCTGAGAACCTGGGTTATTCTCAGGCGGCTGTCACCGCACAGATCAAGGCTCTGGAAACAGAACTGGGGGTGCCGCTTTTCGACAGGGTGGGGAAGAGGATATTCCTGACTCAGGAAGGGAAGACCTTCCTGCCTTACGCCAGAAACATGCTGAAGGCAGAAGAGGAGGCGCTGAACAGCGTCAGACCGGAGGGGGAGCTCAAGGGGGAACTGACGATATGCTCCTTGTCCTCTTACGCATCCAGGGCGCTTCCGGGACTGCTTCTCAAGTTTGCGGAACTGCATCCAGGAGTCAGTCTGACTGTCAAAGTCTCCGATTACCTGGAAGACAATTTCATGAAACTTGCGAGAGGGGAGATAGATTTTTTGCTCGAACTTGATGAGGAAAGGACTTTTCCGGACTTCACGGTTACTGCCGTCAAATCTGTCAACCTGGTTTTCGTGACTCACCCGGACAACCCGCTCATTAAGAAAAAGAAACTGAAGATCGAAGATGTCATAAGAGACAGGTTCATGGTGGCGGACAGGGAGATCGGCTACTGCGCTCTCCTGGAAAGGGAACTGAACCGACGAGGCCTTGAACTGACACCCGCCATGGAGATAGGGTCAGTTGAGGCCATAATCAATATAATGAGGGACGGTTACGGCACATCTTTCATACCTGAATATATGGCTGCAGAGTATATAGGAAAAGGAGAACTGGCGGAGCTTAAGGTACCGGACATGGATATCATACTCAACGTGTATTATCTTTGCTCAAAGGAGCGGTGGATGAACCCCGCCATGAAGGAATTCATCAGGCTGGCAAAGGAGATGTAGAACAAAAGGCACCATGAAGGTGCCTTTTTAATGTTTGGCGGAGACGGTGGGATTCGAAGTATTAAAGAAAAACTCAAAACACTATTGAAATAAGGAGGTTTGACACGCCGTCCGTGTTTTGTACCAGGGGTGTACCCAGAGTTACTATAAAAGCAATTCTATTTTTTATAGATTGAATATACTTATCTCATAATATAAAATTTGAGATGAGGAGGGATGTATCATGGATGCGCCTTATACAGGAAAGGTAATAGCGGAATGCAGAAAAGAACTGGGACTCACACAGAAAGAACTAGCTGATAAACTTGGTGTCACAGACAAAGCAGTCAGCAGATGGGAAAACGGAATGAATTTCCCTGATATTGCTTTGATGGATAGTTTAGCTCAGACACTTGACATTTCTGTGGTTGAACTTTTGGGTGTTGAGAATGACTCCGGGGAGGAAATTATCTCAGGCATTGCCAGAATCTCAGAACAGGAGAAAAAGGAAGCAATCGATATAATCATAAAAAGAGGATGGGGGAATGCCATACTTGGTCTGATTATTGGAGTAGCAACGATTTGGTTCGGAATAGATATTATTTCAGATTTAGTG
>JAEEZH010000048.1 GCA_016288495.1 Lachnospiraceae bacterium | reverse complement strand
ATTCGAAAACAATGACGCCCTGTCCCAGATCAGGGGACTGGACATCACGGAGATCGAAGGCTTCGACAACCTGCATAAGCCCGAAGGGATCATTCAGGATATGCAGGAGAGGGCGGCAAAGATCTTTGGATCGCAAAAGACCTGTATCCTGGTAAATGGCAGCACCTGCGGAGTCATGGCAGCCCTGTCTGCCTGCGTGCACCGTAACGGAAAGGTCCTGATGGCCAGGAATTCCCATAAGTGCGCATATAATGCGGCTTATCTGGGAGCACTTACCACCATCTATCTTTATCCCCGGGTCTATAAGGAGGCAGGGCTTAACGGAGGGATAGATCCCGAGGATGTGAGAAAGGCGCTTAAGGAAAACCCGGACATAGAAGCGGTGCTCATCACATCTCCTACATATTCCGGCGTGATCTCGGATATCAGGACCATAGCCGATATAGTACATGAGAGGGACATACCGCTAATAGTGGATGAAGCCCATGGGGCCCATCTGGGATTGTATGAGCCTTTTGCTCAGAAATACGGCATGGAAAGCGCCGTGAAGCTGGGAGCGGATATCGTCATACAGAGTCTTCACAAGACGCTTCCTTCATATACCCAGACTGCCCTGATGCATTATACTCCCGAGCTGGTGGATGAGACCAGGCTGAAAAGATATCTGTCCATGTATCAGACTACCTCGCCCTCATATATCCTTATGAGCGGGATCGACAGATGCCTGGATATCATTGAAGGATACGGCAGGGAGCTCTTCGAGGCCTATATGGAGAGGATAGAGTCCTTCTACAGGGTGGTGGAAGCGGATCATTTTGAAAATCTTCGGGTGTTCACTTCGAAGGAACTGACGGGAAACTGCGGTATCAAAGCCTTCGATATCAGTAAAATAAACATCTGCGTGCCCGGGCACGGCAAGGATCTGTATGAGAAAATGCGGCAGGACGGCATAGAACCGGAGCTTTTTGATATGGACCGCGTGCTCTGCATATCCGGCATCATGGATGACACGGAAAGCTTTGATAAGCTGATCGCCGTACTCAGGGAATACGACAAGGTGATGAAAAAAGCCGGAGAAACATTTGAGAAGATAGAAGGTATCTGGCCCAGACCGAAGGCAAAGATGAGTATGGCCCAGGCCATAGATACCGCCAGGATAAACAAGACTCCACGAAGGGAAAAGGAATATATCTGTCAGGACTTTATCATGGCTTATCCTCCCGGGATACCGCTCATAGTGCCGGGAGAAGTCTTTGATGAGGATATACTGGAGTTCATTGACAGGCTTCGGGACGGTGGAGTACAGCTGATATATCTGTGATGGTTTATGGGAATCATATTTTACATAATGGGAAAAAGTGCATCCGGAAAGGATACCATATATAAGGAGCTTTCAGCCTGCTATGAAGGGGTTTTGAAAAGGATAGTGCCCTATACTACCAGGCCCATCCGTTCCGGAGAAAAGGACGGCAGGGAATATCATTTCACGGATGAGGCCGGCTTTGAACGCCTGATGGCGGAGAACAGGATAATAGAGGAAAGAAGCTACGATACCGTTCACGGGCTCTGGAGATATTTTATCGCGCAGGATGAGCAGCTTGACGAAATGGAAGCCGACGGGAAATATCTGACCGTCGGAGTTTTGAGCGGTTTCGTGTCGCTGAGGGAGCGCTACGGCAGGGACCGGGTCATACCTCTTTATATTGATCTTGATGACGGGGTAAGGCTTGGCCGTGCCCTTGACAGAGAGCGGAGTCAGGAAAACCCGCGCTATCGCGAGCTCTGCCGCAGGTATCTGGCCGATGACGAGGATTTTTCTCCGGATAAGCTGAAGGCAGCGGGCATAGACAGGTTCTTTGAGAACAACGATCTGACGGAATGCATAGCAAACTGCAGGGAGGAGATCGATAAATGGATATAAAGATCAATCAGCTTACTCCCATAACCGAGACAACGCCTGTACAGGAAACAGCCCAGGGGGACGAGGGGTTTAAATTTACCCTGCTGTCCAAAATAGAAGACAACCAGTTGGAGGAGCAGCTCAAACTCTTGATGACCGATATCGTTCAGCAGGGGGAAAGGATCTCAAAGAAAAAGGATATAAAGGACATGAAGCGGTACCGTACGCTTATCAAATCCTTTCTGAACGAGGTTCTCTCGCGATCCCATGAGTTCTCCAGAGAAAATTTCCTGGACCGCCGCGGACGTCACCGTGTCTACGGCATCATCAGAAAGGTTGATGACGCGCTGGATGCGCTGGCCGAAGCTCTGGTGAGAGATGAAAAAGACAATATAGAGATCCTGAGTAAGATCGGTGAGATACGCGGTCTGCTTCTGGATATCATTACATAAGATAGAATGGATTCAGCCATGTTCGAAGAGATAACCGGACAGACAAATGTTAAAAATAAACTGATCCACGCCTTAGAGACCGGCAGGGTTCATCACGCCTACGCCTTTGTGGGGGATGCCGGATCGCCGAAAAAGGAGATGGCCATGGCCTTTGCAAAGCAGATCGCGGCCACCTCTACGGATATACGGCTGGTGCAAAAGACCAAGACCAGACTCAGCGTGGATGATATCAGGTCGCAGCTCAATGACGATATACAGATAAGGCCTTATGAGGATGGCAAAAAGATATATATAATCGAGGATGCTGACAACATGATGGGCCAGGCTCAGAACGCCCTTCTCAAAACCCTTGAAGAACCTCCGGATTACGGGGTGATCATATTGCTGGTGGAGAGTATGGAGCAGCTTCTTATCACCATACGCTCCAGATGCATGAAGGTGGATTTTGAGCCGGCTTATGATCCCGCTTCCCAAAAAGAACTGTTGGAGCTGGTGAGCAGTATCGGGACCCTTGGCATGGGAGATATCCTGAGAGTCCTCAAGGATGTTCGCGCTTCGGACTTGAAGGTGGATGATATCCTGGATGTATTTTTGATATGGTACAGGGATGTGCTGGTGTACAAGGCCTGCCACGACCCCGGACTTCTGGTATTTAAGACACAGGAAAACCGGGTGATGAAGGCGGCTGATGTCCTCTCCTGGCGGGATATAAGACAGATCTGTGAAGGCATAAAACGTCTCCGCGCCGGGAGCGTTTACAATATTGATTTTGAGCTGTCCACCGGACTTTTCTTTATGGATGTCCGGGAAAGGATGGCTGAATAAGTATAAAGGAGTTTTACATGAAAGAGATAATTGGAGTCAGTTTCCGTTCTGTGGGAAAGATATATTATTTTTCTCCCGAGGGTTTTGAGCTGAAAAGAGGGGACTACGTGATAGTGGAAACTGTCAGGGGAATGGAAATGGGTAAGGTGGTTCTGCCACCCAGGACTCTTGAGGATGCGGAGGTGACCCAGCCTCTCAAAAAGATAATCCGGATCGCCACCCCCGAAGATAAGGAAAAGGCTGCTATCATCAGGGCGAAGGAAAAGACTGCGGTACAGATCTGCAAGCAGAAGATCTACAAGCATGATCTTCAGATGAAGCTGATAGATGCGGAATACACCTTTGATGAAAGCAAGCTTCTGTTTTATTTCACGGCCGACGGCAGAGTGGATTTCAGAGAACTGGTAAAGGATCTGGCCTATGAATTCAGGACCAGGATAGAGCTGCGGCAGGTGGGTGTCAGGGATGAGACCAAGATACTGGGAGGCATCGGTATCTGCGGAAGGGAGCTGTGCTGTCACAGTTATCTCACCGATTTTGTACCGGTTTCGATAAAGATGGCAAAGGAGCAGAATCTGTCCCTGAATCCTACGAAGATATCCGGAAACTGCGGCAGGCTCATGTGCTGTCTCAAAAATGAGCAGGAGGCTTATGAAGAACTGAACAAGCATCTGCCGGGAGTGGGAGATGTGATCATGACGGATGACGGCGTCAGAGGACGGGTGGATGCCGTGGATGTGCTCAGACAGAGAGTATGGCTCATGGTGCATGACGATGAGGGAAACACCATAGAGAAGATAGAGATAGGTGCCGATAAGGTGGCTTACCGAATAAGCCGGGGCAAGAAGAACAAGGGAAAGAAATACATTCCCGACGCTACCGAGGAAGAGCTGAGAGCACTGGAAGATAAAGATTCGGACAACAAGGCCGATGAGGACAGGCCGGCCGAGAAACGTGAGGAAAAGAGACGCGAAAGACGGGATAACCGGAATCGTGAGGATAAAAACCGTGATGGCCAGGGCCGCGACAATAAGAACCGTGACGGTCAGAATCAGGAGCATCAGAACCGTGACGGCCAGAAGGGCGACAGGCAGAACCGGGATGGTCAGAACCGTGACAGACAGAATCAGGACAGACAGAATCAGGACGGTAAGAACCGGGACAATAAGCCCAGGGACAAAAAATGGGACAACAGAAAGAAGCGGTATAACCGGGATAAAAAGAAGCCCGATAACAAAAATGAGAATTGAGAACATTGAGCTGAAGCCCTCCGAAAGGATTGACGATCTGCAGCGGAACGGCTACGGTATCATACAGGATCCGGACAGATTCTGCTTCGGCATGGATGCGGTGCTCCTCTCGGGATATGCCGGGGTAAAAAAAGGCGGCAGGGCACTGGATCTGGGCTGCGGAAACGGCATTATCCCCATACTTCTGGAAGCAAAGACCGAAGGAGCATATTTTGCGGGACTGGAGATACAGCCCGAAAGTGCTGATATGGCCCGGCGAAGTGTCATAATGAATGAGCTTACGGACCGAGTGGAGATCTTTGAAGGGGACATTAAAAGGGTCAGGGATCATTTTTCTCCCGCTACTTTTGACACGGTGACATCCAATCCGCCCTATATGGTCAGCAGGCACGGATTGAAAAATCCGGGGGATGCAAAGGCCATAGCCAGACATGAGATCCTGTGTACCCTGGATGATGTGACGGCGGCCGCCGCCGATATGTTAAAACCCGGCGGCCATTTTTATATGGTGCACAGGCCGACGAGACTGGAGGAGATCATCCTGTCCCTGAAGGCTGCCGGACTGACACTTAAGAGGATGAGGATGGTCTATCCCTTTGCGGACAGAGAGCCGAATATGGTGCTTCTTGACAGTACCAGAGGCGGCAACAGCGGCATGCGTGTGGATAGACCGCTGGTGATCTATAAGGAACGGGGAGTATATACGGATGAGATATACGAGGTATACGGGTACTGAGAATGGATAATGGATTTGAACTGACTCCCGGGACTCTGTATCTTTGTGCGACGCCCATCGGCAACCTTGGAGATATAACCCTGCGTGTGGTCAGGACTCTTGAAAAAGCCGATCTTATCGCGGCGGAGGATACCAGAAACAGCCTGAAGCTGTTGAACCATCTGGGAATAAACAGACCGCTCACCAGCTATCATGAGCATAATAAATATGATAAGGCT
>JAEEZH010000047.1 GCA_016288495.1 Lachnospiraceae bacterium | reverse complement strand
AATGAACTGGCCCATGCGGTCCTTCGGGGAAGCGTCAACAAACACGGAAACAACCTCCCGAATTACCACTATGAGGACCTGATGCTTTTGTGGGAAAAATATGAAGAAAGACAGCTTCCCAATCCGGCCTGCGTGGTGGACACCAACCATTCAAACTCCGGCAAGAAGCACAGGGAGCAGATCCGCATATCCAAAGAGATCATGCACTCCCGCTCCCACAACCCCGAGATAAAAAAGCTGGTGAAGGGTCTGATGATAGAAAGCTATATCGAAGAAGGCTGTCAGACCATCGGCGACGGCGTCTACGGAAAATCCCTGACCGACCCCTGTCTGGGCTGGGAAGACTCCGAAAGACTGATCCTGGATCTGGCAGAACTGGCATAAACAGTAAAACGCAGGGACATCCGTCGTCCCTGCGTTTTGCTTTTTCTAAATCTTACAGTCTGGGATGGGTCTTGTTGTATACATCCCTTATTCTGCTGTGGCCTACCGTGGCATATATCTGTGTAGTGGATATATCGGAGTGTCCCAGCATCTCCTGTACGGATTTCAGATCCGCTCCGTTTTCCACCAGATGTGCCGCAAATGAATGTCTCAGGGTATGGGGGGTAATGTCCGCCGCGATCCCGGCCTTCTTTGCGTAATACTTGATCAGTTTCCAGAACCCCTGCCGGCTCATGGGTCCGCCGGAACAGTTCACAAAAAGATTCCTGCAGTTTTCATTCTCCACCATAGCCTCTCTGGATTCGCCCATATATCTGGTAAGGGCGTTCCTGGCCTCGGAACCGAAGGGTATCACCCTTTCCTTGTGCAGATCCCTGCACACTATATAACCCATGGTCATGTTTACATCAGATTCAAGAAGCGAGATAAGCTCCGACACCCTGATGCCGGTGGCATACAAAAGCTCGAGCATGGCCTTGTCCCTGACTTCCTTCGGAGAATCTCCTTTAGGCTGCTCCAGGAGCCTTACCACCTCATCCGTAGTCAGTATCTCGGGGAGCTTCTTCTCGATGCGAGGCGACTTAAGGGTAACGGAAACATCCTCCTTAACTATCCCTTCCTTTACCAGATAATGATAAAAAGCTTTGATGCTGGCAATGTTCCTGGAAATGGTAGCCGGCTTGAATCCCTGCTCGCTCATCTGGGAAATATACGTCTGAAGATCGGTGACAGTTACGTCAGCCAAGGGCTTCCCATTGAGATAATTTCCCAGTTTGTTAAGGTCACGCCTATATGACATCTCTGTATTATTGGACATCTTCTTGACGTTATGTAAATAATTTATGAATCCGTTTATAGTATCTTCCATCGAAAAACTATACTCCTCCCGTAAATACCCTGTCATTATAGACGAGTTTCAAAGGAAAAGCAAATTCGATAACACGCGTTACTTTCGCCATTTTCAGCCATTTTTAGGGCAAAAATCACAACATCTCGGATTCATGTAAACGCCTATTAACTATATCTTGTGAAAAAAATATTTTGAAAAAAATTTTAAATTTTTTTAGAAATTTTTGATTTTATGTTAAGTTTTTACGACACCCGACACGAAAATCATTGACTGTTGGGGTCATCAGTCAACTCTCATGCAGATACTTATTGCAGTAAGACATGATGGAAGCCACGGTTTTTGCGTCCTGAAGCTCCCCTTTATAGATCATTTCCTTTAATTCTTCCACGGAAAACGCCTTCACATCGATGAATTCATCTTCATCCAGATGTTGACTGCTCTTAATAAGATTCTTCGCCACAAACACGTCTATCTGTTCGCTGCAGAAAGCCACTGCAGTCTTTAACCTGATGAGAAAACTGAGATTCTCACTGCGATAACCGGTCTCCTCCTCCAGCTCCCTGGCGGCAGCCTTTATGTATTCCTCATCCAGACTGTCCCTACAGCCTGCGGGTATCTCCCAGGTATAACGGTCGATGGCGTTTCTGAACTGGTGCACCATAAGGATCCTGCCGTCATCAAGCACGGGCACCACCGCAGCGGCGCCCTTATGCTCGAGAAAATCATATATCACTTCCTTATTGTCATCAGTCAGGATGGTATCCTCATAAATATTGAAGATACGGCTTTTTCTTACCAGTTTTCTGTCTATACGTTTCATAATTTATTATCCGTTTTACACGATTCAAGATTCTTCCTGTTGCTTCGCTCAGAATGACATATCAGCTGATATCGTTCACAAACTTCTCGATCCGGTCCAATCCCTTTTCTATCTGCTCAAGGGAGATGGCATAGGACAGTCTGAAATGATTGGGGAAACCGAAATCCGCACAGGGAACAACGGCTGTATGATAATCATCCAGCAGCGCCGTCGCTATATCCGATGCGCTGTTCAAAGTCTTTCCTTTGTATTCCTTGCCTACGGCTTCGGACGCATCGACAAACACATAAAATGCTCCCTCAGGTTTTTTTACATCAAGGAGAGGCATTTTGCTCAGCCTGTCATACATATAATCGCATCTTTTCTTGAACTCCTCCCTCATGGCATCCACCGTATCCTGAGGGCCTGTCAGTGCCTCGAGGGCCGCCTTCTGTGCAATGGAGTTGGGATTGGAAGTGGCATGGCTCTGCATGGCACTCATATAGGAAGCTATCTGCTCCGAAGATCCGGTGTAACCGATCCTCCAGCCGGTCATGGCATAACTCTTGGACAGACCGGAACAGGTGATGGTATGATCGTAAATATCCTTGCCCAAAGAAGCTATGGACACATATTTCTCTCCGGTATAGATCAGGTTCTCATACATTTCATCAGCTATCACAAAAATGTCCGCATCCACGACCACCTTCGCTATAGCTCTCAGCTCGTCTTCATGATAAAGAGCGCCTGTAGGGTTGTTGGGGGAGTTAAGGACAAGAGCCTTGGTCTTGGGAGTGACAGCTGCCTGTACCTGATCTGCCGTGATCTTGTAGCTGTTTTCCTTTGTTCCGAAGATGAACACGGGCACACCGTCGGAAAGCTTCACCATCTCGGGATAGGACAGCCAGTAGGGTGCGGGGATTATCACCTCATCTCCGGGATTCAGTATGGCGTCAAAAATATTGGTGAGGGAATGCTTTCCTCCGTTTGAGATCACTATCTGTGAAGGAGAATAATCCAGGTTGTTGAATTCCTTGAACTTTTTGGATACCGCCTTCTTCAGCTCCACGGTTCCCGATGCGGGGGTGTATTTTGTAAAGCCTGTATTGATCGCATCGATGGCGGCCTTACATACATTTTCCGGCGTATTGAAATCGGGCTCGCCTGCGCCGAAGCCGACTACGTCTACGCCTGATGCCTTGAGTTCTTTTGCTTTGGCGGTGATGGCCAGTGTGGATGAAGGTCTGACTGCTGCAGCCTTCTTAGACAGATTCAGTGACATAATTTCCTCCTCAATAAATCATAGATTATATATGATCAACTATTTTTTCAAAAATAGTCATCTGCTATTACAATATCTCCTTAAGCTTACTGAGAACCGCTTCCTTGGTAACGGGTTTCACCAGATAGCCCTGGGGATGCAGAGCCAGACATTCCATGACCTTTTCCTTATCGTTTACGCCTGTAAGGAAGACTACGGGAATGCGCTTTCCGTTGTCCCGGCCCCTGATGAGCTGGAAGGTGGTCACCCCGTCCCATTCAGGCATCAGGTAGTCCAAAAAGATAAGATCCGGCGTCTGTTTTTCCAGGAATTTAAGCGCCAGCTTCCCGGATCTGACTGCAGTCACGGTATAGTGTTCTTCCATATATGAACGCATGGAACGCAGGATCACGGGATCGTCATCGATCACCAGTATATGCTTTTCCTCCACCATGCGCATATCGATGATGCCGGCTATGGCAGCCTTTATCTCATCGTCGGAGACATCCGCATCTATCCTCTTGTCCGAACCGGGATCCACATTCTGTTCAAAGGTATTCCTGTCTCGCTCCTCTCCGATGAGCAGAAGCGGCAGATACCTGTAGGCGTCCTTTTCCCTCAGATCCATCACTCCGAAAAGCTTCTGACGGTTGACGTTTTCCGCATGGACTATGATAACATCAGGCGAGAAAGCCGTATCAAACCTGATGGTGGTGCCGCCCGCCATAAGTGCAGTGCGAAGCTGCACTCCCGGGGGGAGCAGGGTCTTTATTTTTTCAATTGCCTGAGGCCTGGTGGCCAGAAGCATGATCTTTATCATAGTGCATTCCTCATATTAATCAAGTCTTTCAGGATTCTTCGTCACTGCGTTCCTCAGAATGACATAACCGACTGTCATCCTGAGGCTTTAGCCGAAGGATCTTTTTCATGATCCGATTCAAGTCCTTCAGAATTCTT
>JAEEZH010000046.1 GCA_016288495.1 Lachnospiraceae bacterium | reverse complement strand
TGATGTCCAGGACACCGAAGCGCTGGTCCACATTGATGGCGGTTATGGTGCCGATATGTCCGTTTTTATTGTGGAAATCAAGGACAGCCCTCAGATCCACATCTGAAACGGCGTCGCCATAGGTAAGGCAGAAGGTCTCGTCATCGACATACTTCTGTATACGCTTTATCCTGCCACCCGTCATGGTGCGCGGCCCCGTGTCCACCAGAGTGACCTTCCAGGGCTCGGTAACATTGCTGTGCACGCTCATGCGGTTGTCATCGGTAAAATCAAAGGTGACATCACAGTTATACAGATAGTAATCCGCGAACCATTCCTTTATCATATGCTGCTTGTAACCGCAGCATATGATAAACTCATTAAAGCCGTAGTGCGAATACTCCTTCATGATGTGCCAGAGTATGGGCTTCTCACCTGTCTCGATCATGGGCTTGGGCCGCAGATGGCTCTCCTCACTGATCCTTGTCCCAAAGCCTCCCGCCAGAATAACTACCTTCATCGCATTTTCCTCGTTTCGTCAGGTAAAAAGCCGTCAAAGCTTTACCTTAAGCCTTGAAGTTACCTTTTTATTGCCAAACATGATGGTAAGCTTAGTGCTGCCCCCGGATACGGGCTTTATCCTCATATTCTCCGTCACCTCAGCCACCCCGGGATTCGAGGATGTGACTGATGAAGGATAGATATAGCCCAGACTCGAATAGAAATTCCTGATACTCAGCTCCTTAGTGGATTCAGCCCTCACCTTTTCCGCTTTGGGCTTTTCCACCACGATGCCGATATCCTTCTTTGTGCCGTCCGGATACAGGGCTGTGACCGTGGTCATGCCGCTCTTCTTCCCCGTAACGGTGCTGCCCGTAAGCTTTGCCTCCCTGCATTTTTCCATTTCAAAGGCCGCATCGGGGTAAAGCGCGGACAGATCCAGGCTCTCCTTTGACATGATGCAGTATCTGTCCTTGCCCACAAGGGGGGTCTCAGGATCCTTTACTATGAAAAACGAAGCCGTGACCGCCGTATCATCACCGGTCTTAGGCTTTACCGTGACGCTGGCCTTACCCACAGCCTTATTCTTTTTATATTCCACATCATAGTCAATACCCGGTGAAAGGAGTATATCACCCTTATACACCAGCAGATCCTTTTTTGAAAGCGTGACTTCCTCTCCTTTATACATCTGATCCGGGATCGTCTTTATCTTTGCCTTGGATAAAAGAGTCTTTGACCTTGAGATGCTTACCTCACAGTCCTTCGTCACAGCTTTAATGCTGGGTGTAATACCCTTTATATCCAGATATTCCTTATCATCAAACCAGGACTCACCCTCCTCGGTATAGTTAAAAAAATCATATCTTATCTTGTAGGTACAATTGTCAGCGATCACCTTAAATTCGGCACCGTTTGTGCGCTTTAGCACCAGAGCAAAGCTCTCGCCTTTTACAAAGCTTATTCCCTTATCAAACTCCACATTGTGAAATCCCGATGCCGGGGCCGAAAATTCCCTGCTCCCCACGAGAGTCTGCTCCCATGGTTTTTTCTCCGGATCCTCACAGCTATATACACTGAGAGTATATTTCCCCGGAGTACTGACACCTACAGTGGCGTATTTGAGCTCCTCTCCTCCCTTGCCGGCAGGCGACATGGCCGTGAAACGGTTGGCGCAGATCTTTGTATCCATCTCGCCCAGGCTCCCAACGCCATCATACATATACAGGTTTTCCTCCCTGTCCGCCTCAGTCATTTCACAAACTATACATTGTTTATCGACGTTTTTTACAGACTGATCATAATAGGATACGTAATAATAACCGCCGTCTCCCTTCTCACAGGCCAGCTCCTCTCCCGTGGGCTCAAATCCCATATAAATCCGCAGCTTATCCGCAATGTCCGCATCTATGATATCCACTTCAGCGCCCCATGAATTCTTGACTATGAACCCCCCGTCATACGCGCACCTGTATTCAGCTTCCCCATCTGTATATCTGAAGTTCTCAGCGCTGATCGTGTCATCCCATCCCACGATCTCGACAAAATGATTTACCTTCTGTTCCCCATCGAAAGGCATGTACAGATATTTATTACCTGTATACTCCAGCACTCCGTTATCGGAAACAAGATCCGGTAATAACTGATTAGCATATATCGGAAGAATGGCAGCGCCGTACTTCATCACAGCGCGCTTAATGGAATAGACATCATATGTATCAATATAATAAATATTCTTTGCCCTGTAATCCGAATCGCCGTATCCCAGGGATCCCACATCCCTTTCCGCAGTCTGCTTATATGACACAGGACCCAGACCTCCTGACAGTCTGGCAACCAGAAATTC
>JAEEZH010000045.1 GCA_016288495.1 Lachnospiraceae bacterium | reverse complement strand
GCTACAGGAATATCGGCTGCGGGGATACCACCCGGTACCTCCGCTGCGGGTGCCTCTGCAGGTATATCCATTAAGGGAACCTCTGCTGCAGGTATCTCAGGCATTGCCTCCATTACAGGAACCTCTGCAACGGGTACCTCAGGCATTGCTTCCATTACAGGTACCTCTGCCACCGGTATCTCTGCTGCAGGCATCTCAACCGGTATCTCCGCTGCAGGTATCTCAGGCAGCGGTTCCATCCCAGATGCCTCTGACACAGGTGCGCGATTAACGTGCGGTATCGGTTCGGACACCTGAGCCAGCATATCTTCTATACTAAGCTGCTCGTAACCGTCACCGGAGACCTCGGTTTCCTGTGCCGGCTCCGAGGCAAGGCCATCAATATCGGAAAGAAGATCCTCCAGTCCGCCGGCGACCGCACTTGCAGGATCACTTCCGGTCACATCCTCCGGATCGAGCTCATCGTACATTTCCGGTTCCGGATCAGGCAAAGCTTCCACCGGAGCCACCGGAATCTCATCCCGGACTTCGGAGATGGTTTCCGGCACGGCTGTCACATTGCTTGCAGGTGAAGGATTACTCTTTTCATCTTCCAGCATTTCATTGACTGCCTGGGACAAATCCTCTTTAAAATCTTTGAAAAAACTCATCTATGATCTCCTTTACACTTTATTAAATAACATCTTTTATCAGTTGTTCGGTTTCAGATGCTGAACCGGCACTGTCTCCTGAGTGACGGGCAGAAGCTTTGCCCCCATGTTCCTGGCTCTTTCTATGATCCGGGGAAGCGCCTCAACCGTCATATCATGCCCGCTCCCGTCGTGCATCAACACCACATTGTGGTGATAACGCCCGAAATTCTTAAATACCCTTTCCACTATCTCATCGGCACTGTCCACATCCGCGGAAGCATCTCCCGAATCGATATTCCAATCAATATATTCTATACCTTTTTCATGCAGTATGTCTATATATTTTCTGATATTTGCATCAGATGTCACGCTGTTGCTGGTACCGCCGGGGAACCTGTAATAGACCGGAGCCTGTCCCGTGCACTCCGTAATGAGCCGTGATATGCTGTCCAGATCCTTTTCGAATGCCTCCTTCGAAGCATAAATACTGTCATACCTATGGCTGTAGGAATGCATGCCGAGAGTATGCCCCGCCTGTACGATCTGATCGTAAAGCATCAGACTGTCTTCATCGGTCTTCCCTATGACAAAAAATGTAGCCTTTACATCATATTCCCTCAGGATGGTCAGTATCTTCGAAGTGTTTTCCGACGGACCGTCATCAAAGGTCAGATAGATGCAATAAGGCTCCATCTCATCCTCTCCTTCAGCTACCGCATCTTCCACCATCAGCCTGCTCTGGTCAAACAGGCTCCTGCCGTCATCCGGAAGCTGCACATGAGCTGCCCCGGCCTGTTCTCCCGTGGCGGTCGTCCCGCCCTCATCCGCATCGTTCAGGGCCTTTCCCTGACTCTCTATTATCTGCTGTGCCTCTTTCAGTTCTCTGTAAAGTACCGCGTTTTTGATCCCCAGCACAATACAGCCCAAAACCAGTATCAATATGGCGGTCCACAAAAGGATAACAGCTGTATTTTTTATTGTTCTTTCAGTGTTTTTACCATTCTCTTCCATTTACCGCACTATCATAACAAATATTATCAAAAAACTCAAACATTTTCTCACTTTACACTTTTTTGATTTTTAAGTATAATGTGACAACAATAAAGGAAAAACCGTTATCCCAAGGAGGTCCGCAATGGATAATACAATAAAGGACAACATATCAAAGCTCGTGTCGGTCATCCTTACCGATTACGAAGATGACCGGAACATAAATCACGTGGAAAACTTCTCACAGCCCGATACCGACTCAGTCAAAGACATCATAGCCAGCCTGATGAAGATCATTTATCCCGGATTTTACAGAGAGAAGACTTACAAATATTACAATCAGTCCAGTCGCATCACGGTGCTTATAGAAGACGTGTCGTATAAGCTCAACAAACAGATCAGTCTGGCACTTCGTCAGCTTCCCGAGTATGCGGATGCCGGCTTTGAGACCATCTCGGAAAGATCAGCCGACATCGTGACGGCCTTCCTTGAAAAGATCCCTCTTGTCAGGGAATATCTGGCAACTGACGTTGATGCTTTTTTTGACGGAGACCCGGCTGCCTACAATCATAACGAGATCATACTCTCATATCCCGGCCTGTACGCTGTGACCGTAGCCCGTCTGGCCCACGAACTCTTTCTTCTGAATGTGCCTCTCATACCCAGGATAATGACCGAATATGCCCATTCAAAAACCGGGATCGACATTCATCCCGGTGCCACGATAGGTAAGTATTTCTTTATCGACCACGGTACCGGTATCGTGATCGGAGAGACCACCATAATCGGCGACCATGTAAAGATATACCAGGGTGTCACTTTGGGCGGTCTGTCCACCAAAGGCGGTCAGTCCCTCAGAAACAAGCGCCGTCATCCCACCATCGAAGACAACGTGACCATCTATGCCGGCGCCTCGATCCTGGGAGGTGACACGGTCATCGGTGAGGGGAGCACAGTAGGCTCCAACGCTTTCATAACCTCATCCCTGGCCCCCGGAACAAAAGTATCCATCAAGAATCTGGAGATGAATATCAGCAACGCCGATGCCGCCGGATCACCATCCGAAGAATCCGATGACATAAATGCCGGTTGGTTTTACATCATATGATCTTTGCATTGTTGATCAGCATCTGAAGCCTGTTTTCTATGTTCGCGAAGCTGACATCCGGGTCATAATCCAGCGGGAGTATCTGAACGTCGGGGAACATCTCCTTAAGCTTCTTGCAGATTCCCCTTCCCACCACATGATTGGGCAGGCAACCGAAGGGCTGAAGTATGACAAAATGCTTGCAGCCGTGTTTTGCATGGTGGATTATCTCCCCGGGGATTAACACTCCTTCACCTGCATCAAAGGTATGGTGGATTACCGGATCCGAATCTCCCACTATTTCATTCATTCTGGCAGCTCTTTCATACAGCGGATGTTTCTTCGCTATGGAATCAGCCAGATCATGGGCAAAGTGGAAAGCATTGTTCTCTATACGCAGTATGGCCTTCTGGGGCAGCGGCTTCTTTATGTGATATTCCTTCACCTGTGAATCCTGATAGAAATAGGTCTTTCTTATAACGTCGGTCATTCTGGCTTCCACGATCTCAAAACCGTTCTTCTCAAGATAATCTTCTATATCATGATTGGCTCCGGGATGGAAATTCAGCAGATACTCTCCCACGATCAGAACCTTCGGGCGCAGAACGCTGCGGTCATACTCTATATCCTTCATCAGATCGATCGCTTTGGAAAAGCCGGCCTTCATACCCGGTATCCCGCCGTTTCTCAGGCCTTCCACCACCAGATCCACGGATTCATCAAATATCCTGTTCGATTCTCCCGGATTCTTCTCATAAGGACGTATCTTACGTAAAAGCTCCTCCAATATATCTATCATGGGCAGGCCGAAAGCCACCTTGATCGCACTCATGAGATTCATTTTATAAGCCGGGTGAAGATCATGATAATCCACATCATCATTGGTGATGATCGGCACCTGTTCGAAACCGGCGTCATCCAGCGCCTTGCGCAAAAGCGCGGCATAATGGGTCAGCCTGCAGTCACCTATATATTTTCCCATGGCCACCGCCGTCTTGTCCGGATCATACTTGCCGCTTCGCAAAGCTTCCAGAGCCTCACCTATGACTATCTGGGCCGGGAAGCAGATATCATTGTGCACATACTGTTTTCCCAGTCTGATAGCTTCCTGACGGCCGTATTCAAGTGTCACCGTCCGAAGACCCTGAGCCGCAAAAGCCACTGACAGAAGTCTGCTGAAGGCATGGGAAGAATTCGGTACAAGTACCGTCCTTTCCATATCCTTATTCTCAAATTTAACCGGATAGGGATCCTTCAAAGGCCTGCAGGAAGGCAGTCTGCCTTCTTTTTTAAGCTCTGCTCTCCATGCCCGTCTCATCTGGATGGTTTCCACAAAAGAACGTACTCTTATCCGCAGGGGCCCGGTCACATCCGATTCATCCAGTTTCAGGATAAGCGGTACCTTGCCGGATATTTCCTTCATCATACGTATGATCTCATCCGACAGATAAGCGTCATGGCCACAGCCGAAAGATACCACCTGGGTGTATTCCAGATTTTCGCTCATTGCCGCCATTATCGCCGTGGAAAGCATCCTCGCATGGAAATTGTTCACCACATCAAGCTTTGTATTGGAAAGATTGATCTCCTCACTTCCGGGCAGGGAATCCGCAGTCAGCACCGGAATACCCATGGACGTGAACATCTGCGGCAGCTCATGATTTACCAGCATATCGCACTGATACGGCCTGGAAGCCAGTACCACGGCATAGTCGCCCTTTAACTCCACATCCTTTATGACAGCCTCGCCCGCTTTTTTTAGCTGATGCTTAAACTCCTTCTGGGCCTCATCCCCATACTCTATGGCCTTTTTTGTCAAAGCCGGCGGAACGCAGAATTCATCCTTCATATAGGCAGTCAGCTGACGCTTCCTGTCTTCATCCTTATGCCAATGGAACAAGGGAGCATCGAAAGGTATGCCGTATCTGGTTTCAGGGTTGTCGGAATTCCTGACTACAATAGGATAGCCCTTGACCACAGCACACATGGACTCCGAAGTCACCTCAGTGTTTTCCGATTCCACTGTGGTTATGGAAGGCATAAAGATCCGGTCCACGCCTTTTTTAGCCAGATTTCTCAGATGTCCGTGAACCAGCTTTGCAGGGAAACAAACGGTATCCGATGTGACGGCATGAAGACCGTCCTCATACATGGCGCGGCTGCTCATATCCGAAAGCTTCACATCAAATCCCAGGCTCTTCCAGAATGTGGTCCAGAAAGGCATGGTCTCCCAGAAAGAAAGGACTCTGGGAATACCTATGGTAACACCCCTCTTCTCAGTGAGAGGCTCATAATCATAATCGTCGAACAACAGCTTATTCCGAAGGCTGAACAGGTCCGGGATCTGGGCTTTTACCTCATTTTTATACCGGATCTGCTTTTGTACCTTCTCATCCTTGGGATCTCCCAGCACCTCTCCGCGCTCACAGCGGTTGCCGGTTATCCACGATTTACCGTTAGTAAAGTTGACAACTGTTCTCTTGCAGTGGTTCGTGCAGAACGGACAGACTATGTTCGCCTCCTGGGTATAGCCGAAAGAATCCATGGCCTCAAGCCCGATAAAACTGCGCTTTGCGGGGTTCTCCCTGTACCTCTGGGCCGTGATGAGAGCCACGCCGATAGCACCCATCAGACCGGGATAAGGAGCCCTGGTCACCTGACGGCCGATATACTGTTCCATAGCCCGCAAAACCGCATCATTGCGGAAGGTACCGCCCTGAACCACTATCTTCTGCCCCAGGGAATCCAGATTGGAAACACGGATAACTTTTGTAAACACATTCTCTATGATAGACCGGCACAGACCCGCCATTATATCCTCGGATTTTTTGCCGTTTCTCTGCTCGGTGATGACCGATGAATTCATAAAGACGGTACATCTGCTGCCCAGAACCGCCGGTTCCGTTGAAGAAAAGGCGGCTTGTGCGATATCCGGCACTTTAATGCCCAGATTATCCGCAAAATTGGCCAGAAACGAACCGCAGCCCGAAGAACAGGCCTCATTCACCACGATATTGGTGATAATGCCCTCATCCAGCCATATGGCCTTCATATCCTGACCGCCTATATCCAGGATAAAGCTTACATCCTCCACATATTTCGCGGCGGCTCTGGCGTGGGCCACGGTTTCCACCACATGAGTCTCCGCATCAAAAGCCTTGTTGAACAAAAGCTCGCCGTA
Source organism: Lachnospiraceae bacterium (assembly GCA_016288495.1). Taxonomy (GTDB): domain Bacteria; phylum Bacillota; class Clostridia; order Lachnospirales; family Lachnospiraceae; genus UBA1753. The sequence goes on along the minus strand of JAEEZH010000045.1, from coordinate 4,729 downwards.
CCCGGTAGTACCACAGGCCAGTATTTCCAGCTCTGCCCCGGCGGCCTTGTATTTTTCCCTCAGTTCTATAAGGGCATTGCGTGCCACCATCATGGGGTCGGCCTCATTGAATGCATAAAAACAATCCAAAAGCTCCTCGTCCTCACCCATCAGCACAAATTTGGTGGTAGTACTTCCGGAATCTATACCCAGATAAGCCCTGACATGCTCCCCCTCGGAAGGGGCCTTCCACGTAAAATCATTGAGCTTGTGGCGCTTGTTAAATTCATCAAATTCTTCCTTTGATTCAAAAAACCGCTGGGCCTCTCTCAATGATTCCGCATGTGTGCTGATATCCGCACCATCCACCCTCTTTAAGATGTCACTCAGTTCATAAACCTCATCCCTGGAGGCAAAAAGCTCCAGAAGACTCAGAGCCGCTCCTCTGGCTATCATCATCTCCGGATGATCCGGAATGAGCGCCTCATCATCGGACAGCTCCAGTCTTTCCTTGAATACCCTGATCAGCGTGGGATTAAAGGTCAGCGGGCCACCCTCGAAAACCACGGGCTTCTCTATATCAAGTCCCTGGGCAAGACCTCCGATAGTCTGTTTTGCTATGGCGTGGAAAGAAGAAAGGGCCAGATTTTCCTTGGAGATACCCTGATTCAGCAAAGGCTGGATATCCGTCTTCGCATAAACACCGCAACGCCCGGAAATATCATAGACACAGTCGCCCTTAGAAGCCATGGCGTCCAGCTGCTCGGCCGGGGCTTTAAGGATGGAAGCCACTTCATCTATAAACGCCCCTGTGCCTCCCGCACAACTGCCGTTCATCCTCATGTCAGCCACATTGATATTCCCGTTTTTATCCCTGGAAAAGAATATCATCTTGGCATCCTGGCCACCCAGCTCTATGGCGGTGCCCACATCATCATAAACCTCCCTCAGAGCTATGGAATTGGCCACAACCTCCTGAACAAAGGGAATACCTATGCAATCGGCTATAAATCTGGCTCCGGAACCCGTAAAACAAAGCCTTATCTTCTTTTCAGATAAGGCTTTATCTTTCATCTGTTCCGCCACCAGGGAAAGGGCTTTTTTTACACTCGTTAACTGATCTGCCTTGTGCCTTCTGTAATCAAAAAACAGGGTCTTATGACTGTCGGGATCCAGAACAGCCACCTTAGTGGTGGTGGATCCCACATCAATTCCCGTTAAATAATGATCGCTCATGTCAAACTCCGTATTTACTCCTCATTTTATTAATGGCCTCTCTTCCGCCATCCATATCAAAACTGTCCGCCGCCAGCTTCATGGCCTTTAGCAGGGCGGCTCCTTCATCATCGTAAGAATAGGAACTCAGTTTGTCCAGATTCTCCTCCATATAATCCATATCCAGACTGTCAAAGGCCTCCTCCAGACCTGCCAGGAGTTCTCCCAGCACAGCCGTGTCAACAGGAGGCTTTCCACTATCTTCCTCTTCTTCCTCCTCAGGAAACAGTTCTTCGAAAACAGGCAGATACGACAGATATTTATCCAGCGCTGCCCTGGTATTTTCATTTATGTATGCAATATCTTTTTCATGACCGGCCCGCTCCAGTTCCATAGCCATATCCGCCAGCTCGTTAGCACCGATCTGACGGGAGGCGCTCTTTAAGGCGTGGACCTCCACGGTATAATTCACCCAGTCCTTGGAATCGAAGAGATTCTTGATCAGATCCGCCTTTTTCTCGATCACCGTATAGTAATCCTTCAAAACCTTGAGGAAAAGGTCCTTGTTTCCAAGAAGGGAAAGAGCCGCATCCGTATCCAGATCGCCGATGACCATATCCGAAGACGGTTTGGGTGCAACTGAATGCTGCCTGGGAGCCTCCTCCACAGGCGAATTCTTCTTTATCATCTCCGGAGGCAGATAAAGCTTCAGCTTCTGCTTCAGCACCCTGACCTCTATGGGCTTTGCGATATAATCATTCATCCCGGAACGGGTAAACTCTTCCTTGACCTCGGAAAAAGCATTCGCTGTCAGAGCGATAATGGGCATATCAGCCATATCGGGGAACTCTTCCCTGATGTGTTTGGTGGTCTCCACTCCGTCCATGCCCGGCATCATATGATCCATGAGTATCAGATCATATCTGCCCTTGCGCCTCAGCTTTTCCAGAACCTCATACCCGGAAGTAGCCTTATGGATATGGGCATGCAAAGGCTCCAGAAGCCCCTCCGCAACAGTTATATTGATGGCGTTGTCATCAACTATCAGGATGCGGGCATCGGGAATGGTATAATCGAATTCGCTGTCGCTCTTTCTGGATATCTCCTGCACATCCTGGAAATCATCGGAATATATCCTCTGTATATTGACGGCGTGAAGAGGCTTTCGGATGCTGAGAACATTCTCAGGCAGGCAGTCCTCATCCCTGCTGTCGGAATCAAAATCAAGAACCTGCACAAAAACAGTGGAGGGGTTGGCCGATATTATGTCCAAAACCTCCGTATCCACATATCTCTTATCCAGAAATACATAGGTGAATTCATCAAATGCCAGATCCAGAAGCTCATATTTATCGCTCAGTAAATTATGTTTTATACCGAGATATTCCCCGTCCTTCAAAAACTGCTCGGCCATATATTCATTTCTGAACAGACCATATCCCCGTTTTTTATTACAGTCCGGTATGAACACTTCCGGACAGCGCTTCAGGATCTTCTGAGGAATGGAAAGAGAAAAGGTGGAACCTTCACCAAGCTTGCTGGTAACCTCAAGTCCGCCGTCCATAAGCTTGGCCAGATCATTGGAAATGGCCAGTCCCAGGCCGGTTCCTTCATTGTTGCGATTACGCTTGGAATCCAGCTGCTGGAAGGAGGTAAACAGCCGTTCTATATCCTCCTCCTTGATCCCTATACCTGAATCCGTAACCGCAAACGTCAGCACCATATCGCTCTCGGTGACTATGGCAAAATCGATGGATATGCGTATCATTCCGCTCTTGGTAAATTTTATTGCGTTTGATACCACATTGTTCAGGATCTGCTTGATCCTGAGATCATCACCGTATATCTCGGCAGGAACTCCCGGCTTGATGTCAAGGATCAGTTCCACCTTGGACTTGTCCACCTTAGTGAGCACATCGTTGGACAGGTCATTCACTATGGACATCACTTCATAGCTCTCGGGGATGATCTCCATCTTTCCGGACTCGATCTTCGAATAATCGAGAATATCATTTATTATAACAAGAAGCGCGGTGGCTGATGATTTTATCTGCTCCACATACTCGGCGGCGACAGGATCCAGATTCTCCCTCAGAGCCATCTCAGCCATTCCTATGACCGCATTCATGGGCGTCCTTATCTCATGGGACATGTTTGCCAGGAAATCGGTCTTCATATGTGCCGCCCGCTCAATGTCTCTGTTCGCCATACGTGCCAGATAACTGCCAAATGCCATCTCGGACAGAAAACCGGCTACTTCTTCAAGAAATTTCGCACTCTTCTCCACCTCTTCCCTGGTGCGCACGGAAACCTTCTTTACAGCCTGGCAAAGATGCCTTTCATCAACACCTATCTCCTTTGCGATCCTGGAAAACTTTTCGGTATCCGGTTCTTCGGTAAGCACCTGTCCACCTATGAAACAGCCTATTATCTCACCGTCCAGAACGATGGGCGCCGCGAAATCTATCAGACCCGCATGACAAAAATAAATGGAGGAAGAGCCCTTTTTATGGGTACTCTCCGCTCCGAAAATATCACACTGTTCACAATATTTACAACCGAGCTCCGATCTGCGGACATACTCCTCACAGAAAGAAGTAAAATTAGACCCCTCAGTTACGGGGACACCATCCGCATCCGTAGTCATGGCCGCCATCCCCGTCATATCGGAAAAGGCATCCTGAATCATCTGCAGTGTCCCTGTATCTATCAGGTCCAAAAGCTTCAGTTTTTCATCATTACCAGCCATATATTAGAAAACATCTCCCGTTATACGAACTTTCTGACAGCCTGCATCAGCTTATCGTGGTCCACAGGCTTGAGCATATAACCCTGAGGCTTGTGGGAAAGAGCTTCCTGGATCTTATCTCTCTCGGTGATACCCGTAAGGAAGATAACAGGTATGTTGGCCGTATGGGGATTCTCGCGAAGCTGCTTGAGCACTGTAGGTCCGTTATCTCCGGGCATCTCATAATCCAGCAGGATAAGGTCCGTACTCCTGGTCTCCAGGAACTTATGAGCCGTACGTCCGTTTATGGCTGTTGCCACCTGATAATCGGCTCTCAGGTACTCCCTGATGAGCTTCAGCATCATAGGATCGTCATCTATTACAAGAATATGCTTCCTTTCATCGCCGGAAGACTCAGGTGCCGCAGCCGGGGCGGAAGCAGGCGACGGTGCCGCAGCCTCCTTGACCGGACCGGTGGGATCGACCTTGGAAGTGGCTGCCGCCACCGAGGCAAGCTTTTCATCCGAAAAGCCGTTGATCTTTGCATCGTCCAGGAAATCGATTATCCCTTCCTTTATGGAATTCATGCTCTTAGGTCTGACAAACACCAGATCGGGAGCATCCATCATATGTCCTTTCATGGAAGTGATCTCATCGTCGGTGCCATACAGACCGATGGGTACGTTCTGTTTTCTCAACGCTGCGGCAAATGTAGCAACATTCTTCATGTTTTCATCATGTTCATCCGACATGAAATACATAAACAGATCCGGGGAGAAAAACCTCAGATGGGCTTCCATATCCGGG
>JAEEZH010000044.1 GCA_016288495.1 Lachnospiraceae bacterium | reverse complement strand
GATGAGCTGAAACACAATGCTGACACAGATGAGTCGTCCTGAGTGAAAAATCAGTTTTGTCATCCTGAGTGAAAACCAGTTTTTTCATCCTGAGGAACGCAGTGACGAAGGATCTTGAAAGATCTGATCCTTGGATAAACCTGATTCCAATATTTTAAGAATGTATCATGAAAATAACTTGGATCGTACCACACTTCCCGCCCCATATCGGTGGAGGGGAAAAATTATATTATGACGTATGCAGACAGCTGGTAAAAAGAGGCTGTCAGGTCAGAGTCGTCACCAGCAGCAGCGGTGGAATAAAGGGACATCACAGGATAAAAGGCATGGATGTATTCTACTGTGACTGGCCGCTGATCTTTTCTCATCCCCTGGTAAAATTATCCGATATCGTTGCTCATGTCAGGTGGTGCGATATAGTTCACACCACCATTTATCCGACTGCACTCAAGGCAAATCTCGCGGCCCTTCTTTTTCAAAAAAAATGTGTTACCACCATTCATGAGGTCATGGGTGATAAGTGGTTCTGGTTTGAGGAAGATCCTTTTAAGGCTTTTGTTTTCAGAGCCTACGAGAAAATGATCATCAGCTTCTGTCCTTATGTCCATGCAGTATCTGTATCTACGGCAAAGGATTTCAGAAAATACAACGGCAGATGCAGACGGTTGTTTCAGATTTATAATTATCTTCAGCTTCCATCTGAATCCGTGATAAAAGAGGAAGATGTAGATTTTCGACAGCTGTTTTCCCTTAAGGATGGTGAAAAAGGAATACTATATTTTGGAAGACCTGCAAAAAATAAAGGGATCTTTGTCCTTCTGGAAGCCATAGCGATCTTCAGGGAAAGGTATTTTCATAGGGAAAAACCTGATCATAAAGGGGATATTTCCGGAACCGGAGCTCTTCCTTCAAAAAGGGCCAGATTCTGTCTGATCCTGGCGGATGAACCTTCGGACGGACGCAGGCGGGTTGAAGCTTATATCAGGGAGCATGAGCTTTCGGATATGGTGACCGTTGTAAAGCCTCTTCCCCGTCGTCAGCTGCTTAAGGTTATTTCACAAAGTGATCTGTGTGTGATCCCTTCCGTTACGGAGGGCTTTGGGTATTCCGCTGCGGAGGCCTGTGCCCTTCACCGTCCTGTTATAGTGTCGGATGGAGGATCCCTCAGGGAAGTGGTCAGCGGAAAATGCAGATTTTTTAAAAACAGGGACAGCAGCGATCTTGCCGAAAAGCTTTCGGATTATATCAGATATGGGACAAAGAACTTTTTGCAGATCCCCGGGAGGATTTTTGACAGGGATATGATAATAGAAAAATACATGGAAATGTACGGAGCCTTGCTCGAAGAAGAGCAGTATCGAAGGATGTGAACAGAAAACGTGGAATAAAAGACAGGGACCAAAAGTTGTGGATCGCGGGATCTGAACCTTAAACGATCATGGCAGTACGCCTTTTAATTTTTCATATTCTTCCTTTGATAGTTTCTTTGTATTTTTGAACCGGAACAGCTTTATAAAAAGCGGTGTGTCATATATCAGATACACCGCTTTTGTGATCAAAAAAGCGGCAGTATAGTGACCTTTGCTTATCAGGTTATATACCGGCTTAATTAGTCCTTTTACGGCGGATGAAAACCGCTTATATTTATTCTGGGTTCTGTTTAACTGTCTGAAGATCTTTATCACGTTTTTCTTATCAAAGCATCTAAGGTGAAATAAAAATGAATAGACCACTGGGATATAATTGGCATACATATCTTTTTTAAATTCTCTGTTTAATCTTTTGCAGATGTGCATCATATGATCCAGATTGTCTAATAAAGTAAGCATATGGTCTGTGGTTATATTATGAGTCACTGAATCGGAGGAGATCTTATAATTGTAGATTAGTATCGGATCGGGAATGGTGTAGAAGGCCTTCCGGGTTTTCACATATGACTCCAGAGCAAAAAGTTCATCCTCACCGAGACGTATCTCCTTGAACCTTATATTGTTTTTCAAAAGAAACTCTCTGGATATCAGCATTCCGACGATGATCATGTTTGAATATCCGGTACTGCTGTTATCGCTTTTGATGATCTTCTGACAGAAATCATTGAGTTTATAGTAAGCGCCGTTTAACAGCAATAATGCGTTGGATATGACGAAATCGGCGTCATACAAGGTGATCGCTTCATATGCTTTTTCAATACCGTTCAGAGTGATGGGGTCATCGATATCCAGAAACATCACATATTCCCCATGTGCGTTTTTAAGACCGGTATTCCGGGGACGTGAGGCGCCGCCGCTGTTTTTGGGGAGGCGTATCATATGTATATTGGGATATTTTTTTTCGTAGGATCGAAGTGTTTCTGCACTGTGGTCTTTTGAGCAGTCGTCGACAAAGATCACCTCCAGATCTTCAAAGCCGATGGTCTGCCGTTTAAGGTTGTGGATCAGAGCCGGAATGTATTTTTCTCCGTTATAGCAGGAAATGATGATGCTGATCTTGTATTCAGGCATATCCTGATAAGAAAAGCCGTCAGGAGTATTAAGATCGCGTAGATCATTGGTGGAAGTGATATCTGTCTGTGTCATGATAAGGTTCCTTTATCGTTGTCTTTAGTGTTCACTTTTAGGCAGCTATCCAACGCATTTCGTAACGCATCGTCTCTAAGTATAAAAAGCAGGCTGCAGTATACCAGGACACCGGTTGTCAGCTGTATCAGTAAAACAGCGATCCCGTTCAGGGGAAGTTTTCCCGCAAACCATACCGCAGCTGCCATGAGAAGCCCTGCCGGGATCCGCTTGACTGACAGCCTGCCAAGTCTGGTGCCTAAAAAAAAACCGTTATTGTTGCGCATGAACAGAAGGGCTATCATCAGCTCTGCCGTAAGTGATGCGATGACCGCACCCTTGGCACCCCAAAAAGGTATGAGACAGAGGTTCATCACCAGGTTGAGGATGGCTCCTGCCAGTATGTATCCTGTGCTTTGGCTCCTTTTTCCTGCAGGAATGTAATAACAGTTTTCGAGACAGTTCGTGATGCCCAATATGAGGATCAGAGGCAGCATCATACAGATTAGTTTTTCAACGGGTTCATAACCCGTTCCAAAGAAAAGCGGAACCAGATTATGGCTGATGCCCAGCAGTCCGAATACTGCTCCGTAACCTATGAAAAAAATAAAATCCATGGATTTTGATATGGCGTGTTTTATCTCATCATACCGATCGTTTGCATACAGATAGGACATCCTTGCGGATGTCACCGTGACCATCACCCAGTAGACAAAGGTCTTGGATACATTGATGACACGGTCGGCCTGTTCATAGTATCCGTTCTGGTAGGAATCCTTTGTGATCACGCCGATAAGAGTCTTGTCCAGGACCATATAGACGGACATTACAATGCTGGGAATAAAATAAACAAACATCTCCTTCAAATGCAGGGAAAAAGGAATGTTCCGCAGGCTGACTTTACTGAGGTGTCCCGGAAGCAGCAGCCACATGCTCAGATTGGAGAAAAGTATGATGCAGGAATTGATTGCGCAGTATACCGGCACATCCCGGCTGCTTTTTACCATGACGAATAAAAGTATGATGCCCAGGATCCTGATGCCTATCCCGGAGAGAACGGTGCCTTTGATCTTTTCAAGGCCCATAAAAAACCAGGAAATCTCAAATAAGGTACCCAGAAGGTATGGGGTCAAAGCTATATATAGCAATCTGTACCGTGATGTAATGAGGATGAAGATGAACCATAACACCAGACAGATCGCTCCGGGGATCATACCTGTCAGCCTGATCTCCCAGAACAGTCTTGAAGTGGCTGATTTATCGTCCCTGATGCGGGCGATCTCCCTCGTTCCGTATCCCGATAAACCCAAAGCGGAAAACAGTATAAAATAGGTGGTCACCGAGTAGGTGAAGCTGAATTCGCCTATACCTTCAGCTCCCAGTACTCTGGAAACGTAGGGGGTGGTTATGAGCGGACCTGCCAGCAGCGTGAGCTCATATAACAGCCTGTAAAAAAAATTTTTCTTTATGTCCGGCAGCTGCCGGTTATTGTGGGCCGGAGTGGTTTTCATATCATTTTACATCAAATACAGTCGCAAAGCCGCCCGAGTAAGCTGTGGGAGTGAAGTATGAAAGCCCCTGGCCGTTATGAAAATACAGTTTGCCAAAGACCGAATCGTAGAGTTTTGAGGTCATCACGGTCATTACCGGTTTGTCATAATCTGTTTCCAGATAGACGATCCAGTCGCGGCTTCCCTCGTTTGTCTTTTCCATGGTATCCTCGGTGAGCATACTGTTGCCTCTTATGACTACCCTGTCAACCACGGGGATCTTTGCACCGGAATTTACAGCTTCGGTATGTGCTTCGTACTTTCCCTCTTTTTCGGTGAGGACCAGATTAAAGTCTTCCCCGTCCAGATTGAACCTCCAGGCCGCCCGCCCTCTGTCCAGGTCTACCTGCGTGGGGGTAACATTCATCATGTAATCCGCATTGTCGACTCCGTCTTCACCCCAGGTGCCGAAGGTATAAAACCACTGGGCGATAGCATACATATCCTGGGTGATTATACACAGGACTTCATCATCGGATTGAGGAAAAAGAAGCTCAGCTATCTCTGCAGCTTCTTCCTCAGTGAGGCCTTTTTCATTAAGTCTTTTTACAGCAGAATCCTTTTCGCCTGAGAGTAGTTCTGTCATGAAGAAAAGTGTTTCCTTATTGTTTCCGAGAGTGGCCGTCATCCTTTCGGTAGCCGTATCTCCTTCCCCGGAGATCATTTTGATTATATTTCTGGACAAAATTTCATCCGACGTGGAAAGCGCTTTGCCTATCCAGTATACGCGCATTCCGTTCTGGGAACCGCCGTCGAAGATGGTCCGCCGGTTGGCTTTTTCTTCATAAAAATATCCGTAGTCCCACCAGCTGGCCAGAATGGCGTCTTCGGAGGCATTCTGCCGGATGTTCATAAGGGGCTCATGGATCCCTCTGTTTACTGAGGGGCGGGAATCAGCTGACGATCTGTACACGCCGTACAGTGCGGGAAAAACGGCAAGCAGTACTATCATGATGACGTAGATCTGATAGTCCATCATCTTTTTTTCTTTCATGAGCTTAGCCAGGCGGCCGACAAAGAGACCTGCCAGCAGAGCCACCGGCACCGCAAAGAGCATGATGAAACGCCAGCTTCTGAAGGCCAGGATAAGGGTGGCAAAAAACCAGATCACCAGAAGGATATGGTCAAAGATAAATTCTTTTTTTATTATATTGTGTATCAGCATGATGCACATGGCTACGGCTGCCGCACAGGGCAGGGCTCCGCCCACTGCGTTGATGACGCCGATGGTATTGCCTGAGAGTACTTTCATCTGGAAAAGGCCTGTCAGGCCGCCGGCAATCACAGCGGGTTTCCTCATCTCGGATACCGATACGTAGGTGTCCGGGAAGATCCCTTTTTCCGGTGCAAACACGGATCTGAACTGATTGAACATGGTAGTAAAAAATCCCGGATCAAAGATGAGGATCAGGATAATGATCAGGGCTATGACGCCCCCTGCTTTGACAAGTAAGGATCTAAGATCATCGTTTTTGCGGAATCTTATGACGAGTATATAGAGCACAAGTGATGCGACGACTATTCCTATGAACAGGGTATAAGCGTTCCAGGATATGATCAGAAGATACAGGGAAAACAGATACAGCAGTACCGATAATATTTTCTTTACCTTTGCGGATCTTTCAACGCCGGATATTTCTGCCTTGGTTTTTTCGGCTCCTGAGCTTTCGACTGTCGAAATAAGCAGGATAGCCGATAAAAAGAACAGGCAGGATACGGTGGACAATATGGTGTCCGTATCATAGAACCCCGGTATGGTATGGACGAAATATCCGTAATTAAGGGACGCCAGTATGGAAGAGACCAGCGCCGTTATGATGCCACCCAGCCTGTAGGCCAGGATGAAGACAGGGATGACCACCAGCACCGAGAGCACGGCACCCTGCCAGTAGGCTACCTGCTCCAGTGTGACCGGCCGGATATTTGATAAGAGCTTATCCGAAGCTATGGTTATGTAAGCCATCAGGGGCTTATAATCATCGGCACTTCTTCCGTAGGGGGCGTAGCTCAGGGCATCCCAGGGTTTGTTATCCTTGTATTGTCCGCCGGGGACGCCGTGGTTCATGATATCCCGGGTCATCCTCAGGTGATAGTAGGAGTCCATCTCGGTTAAGTAGGGCACACCCGTTTCAGGGTCGGTATATTCAGTCCCCATTGTTTTTATTACCTGCCGGTGTGAAAGGAGTCTGAATCCAAAGGCGGCAAGCATGATGAGCAGCATTATGATAATTGCAGGCACTGTCTTTTTGGCGGTATTGGTTTTAGTTGTGTCGGTTTTTGTCATGTTTTTCCCTGTTTTTTATAATTTGGTACGCTAATGTTTTTTATCTGATGGCATGTCATCATGTTTATTCTGTTCCCGGAGTGCATCCTCTTCCACGAACCGCTCGAACTTGTCCTCCAGTGCGGAAAATCTCAGGGACTGGATAAAGCAGTGGGCCAGGAGGCAGAAGATGATTATGAGAAAAACCAGGTTTATCGGCGACTGTATGCCGATGAGGCCGGCAAGTCTTATCACTATTCCGGGAAAAAGACTGAGCAACACAAATACCACGGAAAGGATGATCCAGAAGGTGGTATCATGAAGCTTGACTTCAGATTTTTTCAGTCTCCTGGTGACAAAAAGAAAACTTAAGAATGACGATATGAATAAAAGTATTCTCAGTATTATCGGCATGTCAGCTCCTTATCCGGGAAAGCAGCAGTATGGATGTACATATCCTGAACATATATCGCACTGAACCCACGATATCTAGATAACTCTTTCCGCTCATTCTCTCGTTCATCTTTACCTCTGCCTCTGATATTCGCATGCCTTTCTTTAACAGAAAAGAAAGGGTATCGGGCTCCGGCGAGTACAAAGATGATGTCACAAAAAATTCCATTACACGTCGGTCATATATCCTCATCCCTGAAGTGGGATCGCTTATGTGCTTCCCTGTCATACAGTATATGCAGCCCGATATGACTTTGCCGCCTATGTATCTGGCAGTGAGCTTTCCGGGTCTTTTTATATATCTGGATCCTATGACTATATCGGTGTCATTTTGTTTTATGGTGTCGTATAGTTTTTTTACAGCTTTGGCATCGTGCTGTCCGTCGGCGTCGAATTGCATGGCGTATTCATAGCCCTGGTCCAAAGCGTATTGCATGCCGGTACGGATCGCCTGTGCCAGTCCTAGGTTTACCTTGTGCCGGACTGCCTTTATTTCCAGCTCTTTACATATATCAAAGGTGCCGTCCTGTGAACCGTCATCCACTACCAGGATGGAAAGATCGTCCGCTGTGGCGCGAAGCTGTGATATCACGCCGTTTATATTTTTGGCCTCATTATAGGCCGGGATGATTATCAGAAGATCCTTCATTTTAGGAAGCTTCACTCCTTTGCATAGCTACGTATCAGAATAAAAATCAGACAAGGACAATTCTATCAAATAAGAGGAATATATTCAACAAAAGGGGCTATTCGGGTCAATTGCAAAACAATTTGGTTTTGTGGCAAATTCTGTTATAATCTGTTTGATAGTGAAAAGGACGGATATCTGATATGGGCTCAAAATATGTTATAGATGGTGTTTTTCTCACCAGACGTCTCACAGGTGTGGAGAGATACAGCATCAACCTGATAAAGGAACTTGATAAGATAGTGGAACCGGGAGTATGTGAACTCCTGGTTCCGCTTTGCTGTGATAAAATACCGGGGCTTGAAAATATCGAGGTGATCAGATTTGGCCGCTTTAAGGGGTATCTGTGGGAACAGACGGATCTGGCGTACTATGCGAATAAAAATAAAATGCAGGTTATATCCCTGTGTAATACCGTATCCGTTTTTGCACCCCGCGGCATTGTGGCCCTCCATGATATTTCCCTAAGGGTAAATCCTCATTTCTTTAACACTTCACTGCGAGGTATATTTTCCATAATGTGTTGGCGTATCATGTATAGGGCTATCACGTGGTCAAAGGCACATATCATCACGGTTTCCGAATTTTCAAAATCAGAGATATTGAGAGCTTATCGTATTAATCCCGATCGGATAAGCCTGGTATCGAACGGCTGGCAGCATATTTTAACGATTGTGCCGGATGAGTCTGTCGTTGATCGCCTGGCCCTTAAAGACGGCGGTTATTATTTCGCTATGGCCACAGCCGCTCCCAACAAAAATGTAAAATGGATAATAGAGGCTGCAAGGCAGCATCCTAAAGAGACTTTTGTGCTGGCAGGACATATGAGTTTAAGTGCCGGCGGTGAGGATAAGCCCGCTAATCTCATCCTTGCGGGCTATGTGTCAGATGGTGAGGCTAAGGCTCTGATGGCTCATTGTAAGGCGTTTATCCTGCCCACATTCTATGAGGGCTTTGGCATACCGCCCATGGAGGCTTTGGCATCCGGTGCAAAGGGCATAATCGTGTCCGACACTCCCTGTATGAGAGAAATCTACGGCGACATAGCGGATTATATAGATCCGTATGATCATGACCACACCTGTGTTGATCTAAAACTTCGTTCCCGGGAGGAAATAGATGCCTTTCTTGAGAATTATTCCTGGGAAAAATCCGCAAAAAAGTTGCTTGAACTGTTATAACAGACATGTGAAACTGACTGATTATGTGTCAAAAATGACCGATCAGACAGTTTTGCATATATTTTTATTCGGATGTGGTATATTGAATTTGATTATACGGATTGGGAAAAGATCCTTCGGCTGAAGCCTCAGGATGACATTCGCTGTAGTTATTCTGAGAAGCGTAGTACACCAACTGTCATTCTGAGCGAAGCGAAGAATCTTGACAGACTCGGCATCTTATCGAAGTGGATCCGGTTGTTTGAAGGAGGACGGGCTTATGATAAAAGAAAGAATACTGAAAAGGCTTACCAGATTCGGGCTGTGCTTTTATCTGTTTTCATACTGCATGGCCTTTACTGTCTGTGCCGAGGAGTACCCGGTGCTGACGCCTGACGCCGGTCCGGGTGTGACGGATGAAGCGGCGTATGAGGAGGATGGCGATGCTGAAGAACTGGATGTAAACGGCGTCACCGAGGCCGATGCCCTGACCGAGGATACGGTAGATGCGGAAGCAGCGACTGATGTGGATGCTCTGGCCGAGGAAGGCGCGCTTGGAGCAGCTGTACTTGAACCGGAGTCTGAGGGCGAGCCGTATAACAGTTCAAGCTTCAGTGGTCTGCATAATCAGATCTTCGCGAAAGTGGGATGGAGTGAAACTAATGATCAGATTCCATATTCTGTATATCTGACACAGGATGTGTATGTGGATAACGGGACCATTACCACATATAACAGCAGAGTCGGTGATGTGACCATTGATGCGAGAGGACATGCCTTCAGGGGCACCCGGAATCAGGTGATATTGGATCAGGAAAATAAAAGAACAAATCTTCAGGATATGAAGGCTTTCTATTATCTGACCATCAAGAATGCCAGATTTGTAGATTTTGATGACGGAGTATTCAGGGATACCTGGGTTGATCTGGGAGACAAGAGAAACCATCTGACCCTTGTCAACTGTACTTTTGAAGGGAACACAGGCAGCTCCGGAACAGCAGTGTATTCTATCCAGGAAGACTATGTGTCGCTTCGTAACTGCAGCTTTGTAAATAATACTGCTTCAGGCAGCGGCGGTGTGGTATATCTTGATCATCCGGGCTATTTTGAGGCCGAGGGCTGTACCTTCAGGAATAATACCGCAGGCAGCGCTGGCGGAGCCATCGCTATATTGAGTGACAGCAGAGAGGTTGAGATTTACGAGTGCAGCTTTGTAAATAATACGGCCGGTAAGGGCGGAGCAATTTATGATATCACTGAAGATGATTATAAGGTAGAAGTTTGCAGTTTTATAAGCAATGTTGCTACCGAGTCTGACGGCGGCGGTGCCATCTACAGGGGATTTGTTACGGATGATAGTGGTCAGTATGTTCGGCAGAGTGCCTTTTTGAATAACACGGAGCCTGAGATCGTGCTGGCTGACATGGAAGACAGGACTGCGATCGATAACTTTTTGGGCGGAAACTGGTTTGGCGGTACCGTGGATCAGGCTGCGAAGGATATTGATTCTGTCAGGCCTTCCATTCTGGTAATAGGCGGCGGAGAAGGGGTATATCGCTGGAAACTGCTCAATCTGGACAGGGAGCCCTATTCCTGGAACAAAAGTCCGCTGGTGTTTTATGTGTATGCCGCTTCAGACTGTTATAGCAATGGAACGATAGTATATAATGATGCCGGCGATGGGATCCTTCTTGATGTTCCCTTTAATCTGGTCGGTGAGAATATCACCATTACAAAAAATACGACAATGATCAAAAGGGAATATGGTAGTTACGGTTACTATTACAGAGGTGGCTTAATGGGTAATGTCGTTCCCGGAACAAAGACTTATTCCGTAAAGCTTCTGGATCCTATGGGTAATGTGCTGCTCACACGCAGTTATGACAGGAGTATGGATTCATTTGATGTGTCGTTGAATAATATTACGAACGGAACTGTGCATAGAGGCAGTTCGGGTCCTGCCGTAGTAGGTGATATCCTGACCTTCTCGGCGTATGCGAACATATATTGCACTGCGGAAGACGGTACCATCATGCATTATGTGGATCCTGAGACCGGTGAATTGATATCCTATAGAACGGCTTCAGGTCCGCGTCTGGGTAACGAGATCATACATGTATTTGTCAAAGGTAATAAGATCGGAGATTATATAACTGACAGTGATGGTTTCTTCAACGTCAGCACAAACGATCTGGGTCAACTGGGATATGTCAATATGAATTTCTGTGTTGACTTTACGTCCAAACAGGGTTCGGGGCAGGTGCGCGTCCTTGAAAAAGGATATACCGAAGTGAAGGCGGTGTCCTATGGACCAAACAATGTGACGGTGGTTTTAGATTCGCCTACGGCAAATATAACCGAGGGAACCATCTTCCTTTATTGTAATTCCACTGACGGCGGAGAGAGAAAGCTGTTTAACCGTACGGAATTGACCGGCGTTGACATGGCTACTTTTAAAAAGACTTTTAATAACCTGAATGCGTCCCTTTCTCCCGGGCTTTATATCTTCACTGCCGAATATACTTGTGACAGCGGAATGTTTAAGAATTCTACGGAAACCGTCTCTTATGGAGGCAAGACATCTGTCATTGTAGGTCCTGCCGGCTTTACCGCTGCGGAGCTTAAGCCGGGTTCGTCAAAAAATTCTCTGGAGGTACGCCTGGCTGCGGTGACGCCTGTGTATGACGGAAATCTTTCCGTATGGTGCAGACCTGCAAACGGCGGAGAGAGAATTCTCATGAGAAGCTGGAATATGAGTGAGGAGTCTGCCCAGACTAACTTCTGGGATTATCTGGATGTTTCTTCACTTTCTGACGGTGATTATATCTTTACGGTAAACTATAACAACACATCAGGTGAATCCATGAACTGCACCTGTGAGAAACAGTTTACGATCCCGATCCAGGGAATGATGAAAGTAGATGATGCGCTGGTTTCCATCAAACAGGGCTCGAGCAAGCAGGTCAAAGCGGGAGATGAGGGCTTCTATCTCAACGTGACAGCAGAACGGACAGGAAAAGACGGTGGATGGACATTTGAAAGCAGCAATTCTTCCGTAGCCACAGTTGATAAAAACGGATTCGTAAAGCCTCTGGCAGTGGGCGTTACCAATATCACGGCGACTTATGAGTCCTCTTATACAAAGGGAAGCGCGACCTTACTCCTCACGGTAATTGAAGGTTCCGGTTCCGGCAATGGAACCGTACCCG
>JAEEZH010000043.1 GCA_016288495.1 Lachnospiraceae bacterium | reverse complement strand
TATTGTCACAGAATGTATTTCCGCATATGGTATGGAACAGGAATCCTACAGTAAGTACTGTTACGGAAGGAACTTAATCATTTGACAACGCTGTGGAAACGGCTGTTGGGGACTGATTTCAGATCAGATAAAAAAGAATGATAATTAAAACGGATTATTAAGAAGGAAAAATATATTTGTCATGTCAAAAGATGAAATCTTGAATTACTTTTATACTAACGGCGTAAACTACGGTGCCAAGAGGACTTTTGCGATACTGCTCTGCGGTCTGGTAGTGGGAATGGTGATATTTGCCACTTATTACCTGACTACGGACAAGGTAGCCTACAGCAGGAAGTTCAACTGGTCCCTGGTCATCCTCCTGCTTGTTACCCAGGTTATCATGCTGGTCATAAGCAGCAACATAGTGGTTTCTTTAGGTATGGTAGGTGCTCTTTCCATTGTGAGGTTCAGGACCGCCGTAAAGGATAGCCGCGATACTGTATTTGTTTTCTGGGCTATCACTGAAGGTTTGGCGGCCAGCTCAGAGCATTATATGATGACCTTTACCTCTGTGGCCTTTATTGCGGCAGTAGCTTTTCTGTCGAGCAGGAAAAAGGGCGGCAGAGACCGCTATATCATGGTCATACGCGGATCGGAGACGGCCGTCGATATGGATGCCCTGGAGGAGTACCTGAAAAAAGAAAAGATATCAAGTAGAATAAGCACGATAAACAGGGATGAAAAACGTCAGGAGTATATCGTGGAGATCAGCACGAGGAATTCCCTGTCGCCTAAGATGACAGAAGAGCTTATGAAGATAGAGGGAATAAAGAGTGTCAATATTGTGTCAGGCTCCGGGGAAAACATGGGATGAACCGCAGGATAGTAAATAATGGTATCCTGGTTATTCTCGTATTAGCTCTGTTTTTGCTGTTCCTCTACGATGGGAGTGAGGAGCTTGTTTTTTCAGAGGAAGCCGGTTTTTATGATGAACCATTTTACCTGACGATTAAGGCTCCCCTGGGTGCAAAGATTTATTATACCCTGGATGGGTCTGACCCCGACGAAAATTCTATTTTGTACAAAGGTGCCATATATATTGACGATGCCAGTGCCCATGATAA
Source organism: Lachnospiraceae bacterium (assembly GCA_016288495.1). Taxonomy (GTDB): domain Bacteria; phylum Bacillota; class Clostridia; order Lachnospirales; family Lachnospiraceae; genus UBA1753. Next base: position 1,554 of record JAEEZH010000043.1, on the reverse strand, counting down.
TACCTATTCCATGAGGACTGATGTGGCACTGGGCTTTTATGAAGAGGACCTGCAGAACTACAATCCGGATATGCCCCATTATGAAGCTCCGGATTATCTTATAGATAAGTGTACCGTGGTTCGTGCCATATATATAGATATGTGGGGACATTGCAGCGGTGTGAGGACAGCAACCTATTTTGTGGGCTTTCAGAATAAAGAGGGATATGAGGACTTGAGTTTTCTGTCCATAGCCTGTGATCCTGAGGACCTCTTCGGGGAGAAAGGAATATTCGTTTTCGGCGTGCCCTACGAGGAGCGTGATGAGGAAGATAAAGAAAACGAGCTGATGGGGCGTTACTGGGAGACAAACTACAACTACCGGGGAAAAGAGTGGGAAAGGATATCGACGGTTCAGTATTTTGATTCAGACAGGGAGGCCGCTTTTACCCAGATCTGCGGTGTTAGGATCCAGGGGGATGGAAGCCGTGCCAGGATCCCACGAAGCCTGAATTTTTACGTCAGGGAAGAGTACAGCGGGAATAATTCCTTCGGATATGACTTCTGGGGAACCGGCTATCATGCAGATGCGATTACTCTATTTGCCGGTGGCGATGATGTAGAGACCAAGTACAAGGATGCATTGATGTCAGAGCTGCTGGAGGACAGGGATTTTGCGCTTATGCACTATGTCCCCTGCGTAGCCTTTATCAATGGAGAGTACTGGGGATTATACTGGATAACGGAAAAGTTTGATGCATCATATCTAAGCTACTACTATGATGTGCCTGCGCAGCAGGTGATAATGGTAAAGAATGGTACCATAGCCGAGGGTGATACGGACGAATACAGCCTGTACGAGGATATGTGTGACTTCATAAAAAGTGCGGATATGACTGATGAGGACAACTATGTCCGTGCCTGTGATATGGTGGATATGCAGAGCTTCATCGAATACAATGCCGTAATGATGTACATTGCAAGGAATGAAGACTGGCCGGGCGCAAATTACGCATTATGGCGGACCAGACGGGCAGCAGATGGGACAGAATACTGTGATGCGAAATGGAGATGGATGTTTTTTGACGTGAATTCTGCCTGCATGACGGACGACCTGGCGGATTTTGATTCTATGGAATTCTTTATGAATTATGATATGTTTGCAAGCCTGTGGGAGAATGAAGGCTTCAGGGAAAGCTTCGTGGAGGAGTATAAGGAATTAACCGACACGGTTTTTGAGCCTGAACTGATAGACGAGAAGATAGAAGCATACAGGAAGCGTATGCAGGAACCCATGGAAAAAAATAACCTGCGTTTCTTTGGTACTGACAGGATGGATCTGTATAATGATGGTCTTGACAGCATAGAGTATTTTTTTGATAACAGGGCTGATATGTTTGATGATACGACAGTAAAGGATCAGTTATGGGAGCGTTAGCTATATTTCCTATTGCCGCAGCACTAGCGGTGATTGGCAGGAAGAGATTCGAGGAAACAGTTTTTCCTGCCATAGGCCTTATCATTACTACTTTGATGCTTGCAGGAATGGTAGGCATCCTTAAGCTTGGGGTATAC
>JAEEZH010000042.1 GCA_016288495.1 Lachnospiraceae bacterium | reverse complement strand
TCCGTATCATCCCAGAAACCGGGCTCCTGCATGAGCATTTCCAGTTCCTGTACCCGGTGCTTTTTATTTTCAATATCTAAGGATTTGACGAGCTCTGTAAGAGGCTCGGCGTATCCCGGCAGTTCCATCCTGACTGCATCAAGATCTAAGATTGCCATGTTTTCTCCTTGTCTTCAGAATTACTATCTATCGTAGTTCCGCTTCAGCATGCTTTCGCTGACTTATTAGCGTCAACCCTTCCGGCCACAGCAGTTTTTATACTTCAGGCCGGAGCCGCAAGGACAGGGATCGTTGGGATAGACCTTGACGGACTCACGCTTCTTGGGCGCACGCTTGGCGCTGTCATCCTTGTTCGTGCCCGTTACCTTGGCCACTTCCTCACGTTCCACCTTCTGCTCCACCTTCACATGGAAGAGCACCTGTACCGTCTCCTGACGCACGCTCTCGATCATGGCGTTGAACATATCGAAACCGGTCAGCTTATACTCGACTACGGGATCTCTCTGGCCGAAGGCCTGGAGTCCGATACCCTGACGCAGCTGGTCCATATCGTCGATATGATCCATCCATTTGCGGTCTATGGTCTTGAGCAGGACCACACGCTCCAGCTCTCTGATAGCCTCGGGCTCGGGGAACTCAGCCTCCTTTGCCTCATAAAGCTTGACAGCTGCCTCCTTGAGATGCTGCTTAAAGGTCTCCTTTTTCATGCCCTTGATATCAGGCGTCTTTATCCTTTCCAGAGGAATGATGGGCAGCAGGACCTCATTGAGCTCATGCAGATCCCATTCCTCGGGGCTCTGATCCTCGCCTATGACCATATCCACAGAGGATTCCACCACCTCGGTGATCATACTGTAAATGGAGTCCCGCATGCTCTCGCCGTCCAGTACACGGCGTCTCTCCGCATAGATGACCTCACGCTGCTCGTTGTTCACACGGTCATACTCCAGCAGGTTCTTTCTGATACCAAAGTTGTTGTTTTCTATTTTTTCCTGGGCCTTTTCTATGGCGCCGGTAAGCATCTTGTGCTCTATCTGCTCATTCTCGGGCACTCCCAGAGTATTGAAGACTGTCATGAGCCGCTCGGAACCGAAGAGTCTCATGAGATCGTCCTCCAGGGATATATAGAACCTGGACTCGCCGGGATCGCCCTGACGTCCGGAACGTCCGCGGAGCTGGTTGTCTATACGCCTTGACTCATGACGCTCGGTACCTATTATCTTTAATCCGCCCGCTGCCCTGGATTCATCATCCAGCTTTATATCGGTACCACGGCCCGCCATGTTGGTGGCTATGGTGACAGCACCGTGCACACCGGCGTCCGCCACGATCTCAGCCTCCATCTCATGGAACTTGGCGTTGAGTACCTTATGCTGGATACCTTTTTTGTTGAGCATCTTGGACAAAAGCTCTGAGGTCTCTATGGTGATGGTACCTACCAGCACAGGTTGCCCCGTGGCATGGGCTCTCACCACCTCTTCCACTATCGCGTGGAATTTTTCCTTCTGGGTCTTGTACACGGCGTCCTGAAGATCCACTCTCTGTACGGGAACATTCGTGGGGATCTCGATAACGTCCATGCCGTAGATATCACGGAACTCCTTTTCCTCGGTAAGGGCGGTACCTGTCATACCGGCCTTCTTTTCAAATTTGTTGAAGAAATTCTGGAAGGTGATGGTAGCCAGAGTCTTTGACTCCCTTTTAACCTTTACATGCTCCTTCGCCTCAATAGCCTGGTGAAGTCCGTCCGAATAACGGCGGCCGGGCATGATACGTCCGGTAAATTCATCTACTATCAGCACCTTGTCATCCTGTACCACATAGTCCTGATCCCTGAACATGAGATTATGGGCTCTCAGGGCCAGATTGACATTGTGCTGGATCTCTATATTTTCGGGATCGGAGAGGTTTTCGATATGGAAGAAATTCTCTACCTTCTGTACGCCTCTCGCCGTCAGGTTGACTATCTTGTCCTTTTCATTTACGGCAAAATCACCGGTCTCCTCCTGTTCTATACCCATGAGGGCATCCATCTTCGAAAAGTCTTCCAGGTCCTGACCGCGTTCCAGCTGCTTGACCAGCACATCGCAGAGTTCGTAGAGCTTTGTGGACTTCCCGCTCTGTCCTGATATGATCAGAGGAGTCCTGGCCTCGTCGATAAGCACTGAGTCCACCTCATCGATGATGGCATAGTTCAGATCCCTGAGCACCAGCTGTTCCTTGTAGATGACCATGTTGTCCCTCAGATAGTCAAAGCCCAGCTCGTTATTTGTCACATAGGTGATATCACAGGCATAAGCGGCACGGCGCTCGTCATTTTTCATATCATTGAGGACCACGCCCACTTTAAGTCCCAGAAACTCATGAACCTTGCCCATCCACTCAGCGTCACGCTTTGCCAGATAGTCATTGACCGTCACTATGTGCACGCCTTTTCCTGCCAGGGCGTTCAGATATGCGGGGCAGGTAGATACCAGGGTTTTTCCTTCACCGGTCTTCATCTCGGATATACGTCCCTGATGCAGGATGATACCGCCGATGAGCTGTACCCTGTAATGTTCCATTTTGAGCACTCGTCTGGCTGCTTCCCTCACCGTGGCGAAAGCCTCGGGCAGGATATCATCCAGGGTCTCTCCCTTTTCGAGGCGTTCCTTAAAGGCAGGTGTTTTTGCCTTGAGTTCCTCGTCGGAGAGGGCCATCATGGAGTCCCTCATCTCCTCGATCTCCTCCACAAGGGGTTCGATACGCTTTAATTCATGCTGACTGTGGGTTCCGAAGATTTTTTCGATAAAATTCATGTTTCAGTTCTTCCTTTTGTTTTGTTTCCTTATATACTATCTTAAACAGGATTTTCAGGGCCGTTCATTGAAAATATTTCTCAGTTCAGTCTGACGCCCTGGACGGTGTCGCGGTTCACCAGCGTCCAGCGGATGGAAGATTTCGAAGGGATCACCAGACGCATGGCTTCCCTGAAATCGCCCTTAAACTTCATCCTGCCGCTGTAATCATACATCTCACAGTTTTTATCATTATATACTATGATACCGTCATTTTTAACGGCGATATCAGTGTATTCCACAGGTGTCTGCTCGGTCAGGATCACCTTGCCCGTATCGTCATAGACATCGATCCTGCCGCTGTCGCCCTCATCCGAGGTGGCTTTATAGGTGAGCACCACATTCTTTGCACCGTAATATACGCTCTGCACCCGGTCCGTCAGGAAAACATCCTGGATGCTCACCGGCTTCTGACTGCCTTTATAGAAGATCAGCCTGCCGTCTCCCACGGCAAAGGCTGTATCGTTATTCAAAAATTTAACCTTGGGGATGATGACATCGGGATAATCATATCCGCTGACATAATTATCGATCTCATTCTGCCCCACCTCACCGAAATTATAAAATGCGACCGAGGATTTAAGACTGCCTGCATCCACTCTGACGTAAGACACACACAGCTTCATGCCATCCGGAGACAGCGAAATATCCGCAGGATATCCGCTCTTGGCCATAGTACACTTCATCTGGGCCAAAAGTTCTCCCGCGGCGGAATAGAGGTTGATCTTTGTCACATCCTCGTCTTCCAGGACCGCAGCCACCACTCCCTGGGATGAGATACAAAATGAGGAGACCGGAAGCTTCGTATCGATCTGTCCCACCTCACCCTGGGAATTGATGGCATATATCCTGTTTCCCTTGAAATCACCCAAAGCCGCGTAGCCCTTGCAGGTCGCGATCTTGGGATTCTGCATTTCAAAGGTGATGTTCCATATGGCGTTGTTGTTGCTGTCAAAGGCCTCGGCTCCGTCACGGCTGTATTTTATCACATTACCGTCATAGGGCTCATACATGGCATCTTCCGCATCACGCCTGTCATTGTCCGTCAGGATCTCATAATCGGTATATTCCCTGTTCACATAGCTGACGTACAGGATGATCCCCACAAAAACCGCCAGCAGCAGGATCGAAACGAAACGGATCAGCTTAAGCTGTCTGTTTCTTTTGATCCTCCATTTAAATCTGTCCTGATCGGATAGTGTCTTTTCCTCCGCTTGTGATCTGAATTTTTCCGAAAGCTTTTTAAACATTCCCTATCACAAAGAGGCTTTTATCTGATCATATACACCCTGTGCATCCAGCTTGAACACCTTCATGAGCTCGGATGCGGTACCTGACTCACCGAAGCGGTCATTAACGCCGATTCGCAGAAGCTTTGCGGGGCTCTTCTCACACAGGCACTCGGCTACGGCAGATCCAAGACCTCCGATGACAAAGTGCTCCTCTGCGGTGACGATAAAGCCTGTTTCCTTTGCACACTTTACTACCAGTTCCTCATCAAGGGGCTTAACCGTGGGCATGCTGACCACTCTGGCGCTGACGCCGTCCTTTTCCAGCATTTCAGCTGCGTTGAGAGCCGAATCCACCAGGATACCGTTTGCGATTATGGTAAGGTCAGAACCTTCTCTGACCACATATCCCTTGCCTATCTCAAATTTGTAATCGGGCTTGTCATTGATCACAGGTACCGAGGCTCGGCCGAATCTCATATATACGGGTCCTTTTACAGCACAGGCGGCTTTAACTGCCTCTACTGCTTCCACATCATCTGCGGGAACAATGACTGTCATACCGGGGATGGTCCTCATGAGGGCCACATCCTCCAGACACTGGTGTGATGCTCCGTCCTCACCTACAGTGATACCTGCGTGGGTAGCGCCGATCTTTACGTTGAGACCGGGATAGCAGATGGAATTGCGGACCTGTTCATAGTTTCTTCCTGCCGCAAACATGGCAAAGGATGAGATAAAGGGTATCTTGCCGCAGGTTGCAAGGCCTGCTGCGATGCCGGTCATGTTACACTCTGCTATACCGCAGTCGATATGTCTGTCAGGGAATTCTTTTTTGAATACGCCGGTCTTGGTGGATGCTGCAAGGTCTGCATCCAGTACTACCAGGTTAGGATATAATTTGCCGCATTCTACGAGGGCGCGGCCGTAGCTTTCACGCGTTGCTATTTTCTTTACGTCTCCCATTTTAATCCTCCAATTCTTTTATATTTCATTCTAGGCATCTTATATACGTTCTTATATACGTTCAAGACGTTACAACCCGAATCGACACGGCTCGTAAGCGTCTTTCACTCACATATAAAGCCACGCTGATTTAATAATTTATAATGCTTCCAGTTCTTCCATCGCCTGCTTGTATTCTGCCTCATTGGGGGCTTTGCCGTGCCACTCGGCTTTGTTCTCCATGAAGGAAACGCCTTTGCCTTTGATGGTATGGGCGATGATGGCGGTGGGACAGCCCTTGGTCTGCTTTGCTTCTGCGAAGGCTGCCTTGATCTGGTCGATGTCATTTCCGTCTATGTTGATCACATGGAAATTGAAGGCTTCGAACTTTTTGTCTATGGGATTGGGTGAGCAGACATCGTCTATGTTACCGTCGATCTGAAGTCCGTTGTTATCCACGATGACTACCAGGTTGTCCAGTTTTCTGTGTCCTGCGAACATGGAAGCTTCCCATACCTGTCCTTCCTGACACTCTCCGTCGCCCAGGAGGGTATATACTCTGTAGGATGCGCTGTCCATCTTGCCTGCCAGGGCCATGCCCACTGCTGCGGAAATACCCTGTCCGAGGGAGCCGGTGGACATATCTATGCCGGGGACTTCATTGATACAGGGATGTCCCTGAAGTCTGGAGCCGTAATGACGCAGGGTTTTAAGCTCGTCCACAGGGAAATATCCCCTGTTTGCCAGAACAGAATAAAGAGCCGGTGCATTATGACCCTTTGAGAGTACAAAACGGTCTCTGTCCGCCTTAACCGGATCAGCGGGGTCGATGTTCAGCTCATCAAAATAAAGGGTGGTAAGGATATCCGTCGCACCCAGGGATCCGCCCGGATGACCGCAGCCTGCGGCATATACAGCTTCGACTACCCCTTTTCTCACTTCTTTTGCTTTTTTCTTCAGTTCATCAGTTGTCATGACAGCCTCCTCTCCATATTAACTCGCCAATCTCTCCTCCGGAAAAAGACCGGAATCGATATAAACAATACAAACATGCATTATACCATTAAATGCATGGTTTTATCAACATTATTGGGAAAATAAAAAAAGGCATTGAAAAACCCCCGCTCCATGTTCTCATGAAACGGGGGTTCCGTACTCTCATATATCAGATATCATCAATCAGCCGGAGCAGGGGCAACAGCCACTCCAGTAGAGGGAAGATTAACCGTCGCACCGGATGAATCCTTACCCTTGGCATTGGCATAATCTGTCGCTGTAGCATCCCAGGAACCGTT
>JAEEZH010000041.1 GCA_016288495.1 Lachnospiraceae bacterium | reverse complement strand
GGCGGCGCCCTTGACAATATCGCAAAGATACAGAAGGGCAGCGAGGAACTGACGGCTCTTATGATAAAGTATGTGGCTGACGTAAATATCATGCATGAGACCATGCTCAAGGATATCGAGAAGCTTAATACTCTGGCTGAAAATGATAAGGCTCGCCGTAAGAAACAGGAGCTGACGGCGCAGGCTCTGGTGAGCAGGAGTGTCCTTACGGACTCTACAGTCAAGGCGCTGGATCAGCGTATCGTAGCTCAGCAGGAGCTGCTTGACGGATTGAATCAGACCCTGGCGTACTCTTATGAAAATGTGGATAAGAACTTTGAAAAGGCGGCAAACGCCATCGAGGATCTGACGGATCCTCTTAATCAGCTCCGTGAGGCGGAGCGTCATAGGAAGCGCGGCTTGTTCAGGTGATCAGGCCGCTGTGAATTCCGGCATTTCGCTGTGAATTCCGGTATTTTGCTGTTAATCCGGTTTTTTCCACTGTCATTCTGAGCGAAGCGAAGAATCTTTGACCTTCTTTGCTGTAGTCTTCCTCGGGATGATGCACATGAAAAAGGAATTAAAACGTGTTATCCTACAATCGTAAACATGACGAAGAAACTTCATACTGGATGTCCTATTCGGACATGATGGCAGGTCTCCTTCTGGCCTTTGTCCTCATTATTTCCTTTACCGTGCTCAATGCGAAGATTCAGTACGATGAAAAGGAAAATGAACTCCTGGGCAAGGAGCAGGAGCTGATGACCCGTACCGATGAGCTGGAAAAGCAGCGCATCAAGGTGGCGGATCAGGAGATGAAGCTGAATGACCAGGAACAGGCTCTGGCCAAGCAGGGAGAAAGGATAGCCCTTCAGGAGAAAAAGCTGAAGGAGCAGAATGAACTGCTATCCCAGCTGCAGGCTTTGATGGATGAGCAGCAGGCTAAGCTGGACGATATCATCGGTGTCAGGAGTGAGCTGGTGGAGGCCCTTAAGGCTGAGTTTGAAAATGATGAGCTCAGCATAGCCGTGGATGAGCAGACCGGTGCCATCACCTTTGATTCCAACATCATGTTTGATTATAACAAGGATACCCTGACGGATTCGGGAAAGGAATTCCTGGATGAATTTTTGCCCAGATATGTGAACATTCTTTTGGGTGAAAAATACAGACCTTATGTTTCGGAAATCCTCATAGAGGGTCATACGGATACGGACGGTAATTATATCTTTAATCTGGATCTTTCCCAGAAGAGGGCTTATTCCGTGGCACAGTACTGTATGTCGGATGATACGAATGTGCTGTCAGACGAGGCTCTTGAGGCTCTCAGATCTGTGGTCTCCGTCACGGGCCGTTCATACAGCAGTCCCATATACGACGAGAACGGCGAGGTGGATATGGAAGCTTCACGCCGTGTGGAATTTCTTTTCCGCCTGAAGGATGAGGAGATGATCCGGGAGATGATCGATATACTTTCTTCACAGGAGGCACAGGCGGCAGAAGGAGGAGCTGATACGGAGGATGCCGATCGATGAGTCTTATTTCAGTGATCGTTCCCGTATTTAATACCAGAATTGATTATCTTACCCGGTGTGTGGAGAGCATACTGTCACAGGAGCATGCCGATAAGGAGCTCATCCTTATCAATGACGGCGCTGACAGTGCACTTTGTGCCGGCTATGAGAAACTCTGTAAAAAATACCCGGAAATAAAATATATATATCAGGAGAATCAGGGGGTATCAGTAGCCAGAAATGCCGGTCTTGACGCTGCTTCGGGTGATCATGTCATGTTTGTGGACAGTGACGATTTTATCTCACCGGGGCTTTTGAGCTGTCTTGAGGAGGCTATGAAGCCTGAGCTCGATATCCTGTTTTTCGGTTATTGTACCAGTTATACCAACAGAGAGCTGGAGAGGGTCATAAAGGATCCCGATCCGGCCCTTTTTACACCGGAGGTCCTGCAGCGGGCCATTTTGAACGCGAATCCGGCCATCGGCCCTCTGGAGGTGGGAGCGCCCTGGGGGAAATTGATCAGAAGATCAGTGATCGAGGATAACAGGCTCCGCTTTATCCCGGGGCTTAAAAAGGGTCAGGATACTGTTTTTACGCTTCATCTTCTCCAGCATTGCAGACAGGTTTCATATGAGAGCGTGTGCGGTTATCATTACAGGGTAGTTTCCACATCCATCAGTCACAGGTTCAGTGCCGATATAGTCTCAATAATGGAAAGGACACTTGATGCTTATACCGATTTTGTGAGACGGTTTAAGACTGACGGTTCCTTTGACAAACTGCTGATGACGAAGTATTACAGAGTCCTGACGGGAGAGTATCTGGATCTTTATTTTATGCATAAGGATAATCCTGCCGATGCCGAAACCCTGAGGAAGGAATACGCCCGGCTGTTGTCGGAAAAGCGGTATAAAATGGCAGTCAGCAGCATGGAAGCCGACGAACTTAAAGGATTGGATGCGCTGGTATACCGGCTCGTAAAAAACAGGAGACTCAGAACCTTGTGGGCGCTTAAAAAATCCATGCAGACAGCAAGACGATTTATTGTAAATGATTATGAATAAGCCTTTAGTGACTGCGGTCATAACCACATACAAAAGAAAGAAAGAAGTGATCGGCCGTGCCGTTAAAAGCGTGGCAGATCAGACCTATCCTTATATCGAACTGATCATCGTGGACGATAACAGGGAGGACGAAGAAGGTAAGACATATTCGGCCATGCTTTCGGAGGCGGCGGCTCCTTTTATTGAAAGGGATGAAGCTTCCTTAAGGATAGTTAAGACCGAGGACGGGAAGCACGGAGCCCAGGCTGCCAGAAATACCGGTATCCATCTGGCAAAGGGTGAATACATAGCCTTTCTGGACGATGATGATGAGTGGCTTGGCGCCAAGATAAAAAAACAGGTTGAGTTTATTGAGACGCATCCCGATACGGGGATGTGTTTTTGCAGGGGCTGGAGGATAAATGAGGCCTACGATCCTCCGTATATAAATGATTTTCAGGGTGAGGCATTTTGTTCCGAAGTAAGCTATAAAAGACTGCTTCGCGGTGACAACATAGGTACCACTTCCCAGGCCCTGATCCCTAAGACCACCTTTGAGAAGGTAGGTGAGTTTGATGAAAAGCTGCCGGCCAGACAGGATTATGAGATGTGGATCAGGATCGCAAGATCCCTTCCCGTAAGGGGACTCGATGAGCATCTTTTTAACTACTATAAAAACGGTGTGGGAGAGCAGATCACAAAGAGCTGGGACAAGTGTATCAGGGGACATACACTTTTATATCAGAAATATAAGGCTGACATAGATTCCGACAGGCAGGCAAAGTTTAATGTGATCTTTTATCTGGCCCATTATTATATGTGCAAGGGCGACAAAAAGGCGATGGTAAGGTATTATTTGAAATCGTTGTTCATAAGTCCCGTATGTTTTTGGAAGATGGGTGTATTAAAATTGCAGAGTATCAAAAAGGACAGGGAATTAAAGAAAAATGGGTGACTTTGGTGACAGACTGGATACGCTTTTCACGTATCTCTATCATAAGAGCCTGAAGAAGGAAGATTATCCGAAGGCTTTGAAAAAATGGTTCAAAAAAAAGACCGGTGAGGATCTGAATCTTGAGGAACCCCGGAATTTTTCCGAGAAGATCCAGTGGATGAAACTCTATGACAGCACTCAGGAAAAGGCGGATCTTTCGGATAAATACCTGGTGCGTGAATGGGTGAAGGAACGTATCGGTGAAGAGTATCTGGTGCCTCTTTACGGAGCCTGGGACAGTGCCGATGATATTGATTTTGACGCCTTGCCGGATTCCTTTGTGCTTAAGACCAACCATTCTTCCAGCTGGAATATCATCGTAAAGGATAAGTCAAAGCTTGACGTGAAAAAGGCGAGACGCAGGCTGAACCGTTGGATGAAGATGGATTACAGCTTCTGCTGCGGATTGCAGATACATTATTCCCTGATAAAGAGAAAGATAATAGCCGAAAAATACCTGGAAAACAAGGATGGCCTTGATGATTATAAGTTCCTTTGTTTTAACGGGGAACCTAAATATATTTGGAAGGATGTGGGACGTTTTTCCGGTCAGCACTACCGCACTTTTTATGATCTCGACTGGAAGATGCAGGATTTCAGGTATCAGTATCCCACTCTGGATCAGTCGGATGAGCCACCGGTGTGTCTTAAGGAAATGACGCAGCTTGCCCGCATACTGGCTCAGGGCTTTCCCCATGTGAGGGTTGATTTTTATGAGGTGGACGGACGTGTCTATTTTGGCGAGATGACCTTCACCTGCTGCTCCGGCATCGACCGCTTCTATCCCAGGGAAATGGATGATATCATGGGCTCGTATTTTGAACTGCCGGGTAAGAGATAAAGGCACTGTCAAAGAACGGGCAGCCTGCTGATCAGGATTCCGAAACAGCGGATAGCAGATATTTTGTATACTCACTCTTCGGATCCGAATAGATCCTTTCCTTATCGGCGATCTCACAGATCTGTCCATCATGCATCACACAGACT
>JAEEZH010000040.1 GCA_016288495.1 Lachnospiraceae bacterium | reverse complement strand
CCCCGCTTCCATAAGCGTGGGTGAGGAGACAGGTGCTCTGGATAAGATGCTGATAGCTCTTGCCAGTCAGATGGAATATGATTCGGATCAGGCCATACAGCGCATGGTGGGCATGCTGGAGCCCTTTATGATCGTGGTCATGGCTCTGATAGTGGGCTTTATCATGATCGCGGTGATCCAGCCGATCTACGGCTCATACGACGCCATAGCGTCATCTTATTAAATAATAAAAGGGTCATTCTGAGCGAAGCGCCCCGCCGGTGTCATTCTGAGCGAAGCGAAGAATCTTAAAAAAAGAGGGAAAAATGAGTACAGTAGTATACTTGGCAAACAAAGACGTACAGGTAGTCGAAGGAAACGCGATGAAGGGTTCCCTTCAGGTCAGGAAATATCATACCGCCACAGCCCCTGAGGGCAGCATCATAAACGGTATGGTCATGGACACCGAGACCTTTGTACCGTTTCTCAAGGAACTGTGGAGGATGCAGGGCCTGCCCACAAAGGACGTGACCCTGGTGGTGGATTCCACCAAATTCGTGGGAAAGACCCTTGAGGTACCCCAGGTTCCGGATAAGAAGATCTATGAGTATGTGGAACGCGAATACATAGATATGGGCCGCGATTCCCAGATGGTCAATTCCTTTATCCGTCTGGGTGCCGGCGAAGGCAAGAACATCCGCATATACGCGGAGGTCACCGATCCCGATTTTGTGGGTGATTATGTGGATCTTTTCAATCAGGCCGGGATAAAGCTTTCCGCCATATATTCCGGAGAGAGTGCACTTATTACCTTCACTGCCAGGGAAGTGGCAAAAAAACACAAGACCTTTGTGCTGATGATAGCCGATGTGATGACTTTTTCCATGGTGCTCTGGGTGAACGGCAGTTTTTCCTACTACAATTCCACCAGATGCTTCCAGGCCCCCGGCACTCCCATGTATGCCGACGATCTGGCCCGGGCCATTTCTTCACTTACCCAGTTCTTGCAGGCAAATCATATAGAATTCCCCCTGGAGTGTATCGAGATAGCGGGTATACATCCCGACGACAGGCAGATGTACGCCGAGGCCATCCATGACCTTGGTATAAATACGCCTGTGGAGGTTTTCAGCCTCACATCATCCGGCCGTACCGACTGGTCACTGCAGAATTATCTCCATGCAGTCAGCGGTCTGTATGACGGCGGAAAGAACGAGAACATCCTTCCCAGATTCCGTCTTAAAAACAAGAAGCAGACTGATGTAAAGCTTCCGGGACTTAAATATATCATCGGTGTGGCAGTTCTGGCCTTTGTCCTTCTCATCGTTACCATAGCCATGGCCCTGACCATGCTGGGTAAAAAAGCGGAGCTTTCCGCCCTGGAGGATTACAATATGTCCCCTGAAGTCATGTCCCAGACATCGGAGTATGACGCCGTCAGCGAGAGAAATAATTTTCTTCAGCGCCAGAATGATGCTATAGCCAACGTGGAAGAGAATCTCACCACTTATCCTCTGGGTGATTCGGATATCCTTCAGGTGTTCGACAAATGTGCCCTGGGCTTTGCAGAGGTGTCATATGAATCCTTTGACGCCGTTCAGGGTACCATCAGCATAGACGCAAAAGCGGATAATGTGGATGATATAAATAAATTTATCAGAAAACTGATGTCGGAGGAGGTCTTCTCCAAGGTGGATTACACCGGATATGAGTGGAGCGATGCCGATTCAAAGTGGAACATAAGCGTGACCTGCACTCTGGCCGAGAGCGCAGGCCGGAAGTAAATATGTCATTATGAGAGGAGTATTCTCATGAAAATGGAACTCACACAAAGAGATAAAGGCCTGATCGTTTTTCTGGCGGTGATAGTGACGATATTCATATTCGGATATTTCTTTATCTATCCCATTTCCGTGATCATCAAGGAGACCGAAAACGAGATAGAGACCCAGCGGGACCTTAAGGAAGTGAATGATTATAAGATAAATAATCTCCTCTTCGTGAAGGACGATAACAAGATGCTGGAAGAAAAGCTGGCCACCGTGAGGAAGAATTTTTATCCCATGATGGAGGCCGACGAGGTGGATAAATATTTTACCGAAATGGCCCTTGGATATGATCTTTATGTGTATTCCCTGAAGATAGAACAGGCGGAGGACGAGGTGGAGTCCGAGCCTTATCGGTATTCCGTAAAATTTGAAGATGATAAGCTTCACGCCGATGAGGGCTATGTGGAGGCGGAAGGCACCACCACGGATGTGGAATCCGTGGACAATTACGCCGAGACAGGCTACACCGATCTGTATGATGATGATGTGCAGGCGGCTACCGGGATATATGTATGCACCGTGGAGATGCGGCTGGAGGGTGATGTGTATGATATGCAAAGGCTCATAGACGACCTGAGTAAGGATAAAAAGAATCATCTGGTAAACCATTATTCCTGGTCACAGGGCCGCAGCATGGTGAGAAATGAAGCAGGCGAAATAGAAATGGACAGCCATGATTATCTGGATATAACCGTGGATATGTACCAGTGCAAGGAATGACAGAACTGTTTTACATTGTCATTCTGAGCGAAGCAACAGGAAGAATCTTTAAGATCCTTCGTCGTTTCACGCCTCAGGATGACAGAGGGAGAAACTATGGAAATCCGTAAAAATCAAAACATAAGACTGGGCGATGTGCTGGTGGAACTGGGCTATGTAAACGATGAGCAGATCGGCCAGGCCATCGCATACCAGAAGGAGCATAAGGACGTCAGGATGGGCGGCGCCCTGATAGCTCTCGGATTCATCACGGAGCATCAGATGCTGGAGGCTCTGGGCCGCAGACTGAATTATAACCTGGTGGATATGCAGGATCTGAACGTCGATATCAAGGCTGTGGAGATGATCCCCAGGGTCCTGGCGGAAAAATACTGTATGCTGGGTTACCGTACCGATGGCGGCAGCTTCTATATGCTGGTAAACGATCCCCTGAATTTTTACGGTATAGAGGATATACGTCAGGTGGTGGGTATGGATCTGCAGATAGCCCTGGCAGAGCAGGTGCCCCTGGAAAATGCCATCCAGTACTATTATTCCGAGGTCACTGCCCGTAAGGCAGCCCAGAAGGCGGCATCTTCAGCTACCAATACAGTAGCTGCCCCCATAGAGATCAACATAGAGGACGGAGACGACGAGACTCCTATCATAAACCTTTTGAACTCCATCCTCATGCGTGCATATAACGCAAACGCTTCGGATATCCATATAGAGCCCTTCGAGCATCAGACCGAGGTCAGGATGAGGCTGGACGGCGTCATCACCGAGTTTATGACCCTTCAGAAAAACATCCACAATCCCCTGATCGCCCGTATAAAGATCCTGGGAGATCTGGATATAGCAGAGCGGCGTATACCCCAGGACGGACATTTCCGTATCGCTGTCGAGGGTATCAACCTGAACGTCAGAGTTTCGGTGGTTCCCACCGTCTTTGGCGAGAAAGCCGTTCTGAGAATCCTGGCAAACGCTACCCATATAGATTATTCCGATACCTTCGGCATGACGGAGGACAATTACACTCTGGTTAAGAGGATGCTGAATTCACCAAATGGCATCATCTATCTCACCGGTCCCACCGGTTCCGGTAAGTCCACCACTCTTTACATGATCCTGGAGGAACTGGCCAAGAGGAGCGTGAATATCTCCACCATAGAGGATCCCGTGGAGAAAAATGTGGCAAAGCTGAATCAGATCCAGGTGAACAATACCGCCGGCCTTACCTTCGGCGTGGGACTGAGGGCCCTTCTCCGTCAGGACCCGGACATCATAATGGTAGGAGAGACCCGTGACAACGAAACGGCCAGCATCTCAGTAAGAGCGGCTATAACAGGACACCTGGTGCTTTCCACTCTGCATACGAACGATGCTCCCAGCTCCGTGATCCGTCTGGTGGACATGGGTGTGGAGCCTTATCTCATCGCCACGTCCCTGGTGGGCATCATAGCCCAGAGA
This sequence comes from Lachnospiraceae bacterium, assembly GCA_016288495.1. Taxonomy (GTDB): domain Bacteria; phylum Bacillota; class Clostridia; order Lachnospirales; family Lachnospiraceae; genus UBA1753. Next base: position 826 of record JAEEZH010000040.1, on the reverse strand, counting down.
CTGGTCAGGAAGGTATGCCCCTTCTGTTCCGAATGGGGACCCATGACGGCTGAGGAAGAGACTTCCCTGGGTGAGCTGCTTCCCCAGGTAAAGCACGTGAAGGGCTGCAGGCAGTGTTCGAATACAGGCTATAAGGGTCGAGTGGCCATCCATGAGATCCTCCCGGTGACAAAGGAGATCCGCCGCATGATCACAGGCGGTTCCACTGTGGATGAGATAAAGGATTATGCCATCAACAGCATGGGAATGGTCACCCTGAGAGCTTCCGCCATGGAGCTGGTAAAGGACGGTACCACCACAGTGGCCGAGATGGCCAGGATAAGTTATTACGAGTAAGGGGTTAAGATAATCAAAATAATGACGATATATATATAGCATGACGGAGAAGGATGTAAATCCTGCATAAAAATTTCGTCAAAAGCAAAAAATAATATGTGACAAACGTATATAAAACAAATGATATCCAAAATCTTTATTATGAAGGGAGAATCACTTATGAAAAAGAAAATGAACAACAAAGGTTTCACACTGGTAGAGCTCATCGTGGTACTGGTTATTCTGGCCATTCTGGCAGCTATCCTGGTACCTGCACTCCTTGGATATATCGACAGAGCAAAAAAGCAGCAGATCGTACTTAACGCAAAGTCCTATCTGACCGCTACACAGGCTGAGTTCTCATCTATGTATGGTGCTAATTCCACTACTTTGGATGCCGGCAGGAAAAAGCAGATCAAGCAGACCGCTGATATCCCCGCATGTACCGCATTTGAAGTAAAGACCACCGGAGCTTTCAGCCTCACCGATCACAGCACATATACCATATATG
>JAEEZH010000039.1 GCA_016288495.1 Lachnospiraceae bacterium | reverse complement strand
TACAGCCCTCCCGTACTCTTCATGGCAGCCTTTATCTTTTCCGGCTCATTGCCCCGCTGGATCATCTTGTCTCTGGGGACAACGGCCTCCTCGATTATATAATAATTAAAACCGTCCTGGGTCAGCATGCCCATGCAGGAGTAACCGTAACGTCCCTCCGGGGAATCCCCGTTCACGTCCATGACCCGGCCCGCCGCCATGAGCGACAGCTTCACGGAATCCAGCGCCTGGCTCTCCTGATAATTCACGGTCATATTAAGCTCATATCTGACACTGGTGACTGTGGAATGATCGCCTTCATCGTCCACCGCCACGAATTTAAACACGGAAACTCCCATGGGCATCAACAGAGGATGCTCATACACATGGCTTTTCTCATCCGGCATGGTATCGTCAGTTGTATAGTATACAGTATACCCCTCCATGGGTTCAACCTCCACATAGGAGGCCGCCTCATACGAACCGGATTCCGGCTTTACCTCAGGGGCATCCGGCAGTTCCTTGCCGATGTCATATATGGCCGACATACTGGGGCTCATTATTCCCAGCTCGTTCACAAAAACAGCCCGGAGGACATTATTTCCGATCCCCAGACGGATGGCTCCTTCATACAGAGTACTCGATGTATCGGGCTCGCTTCCGTCCAGAGTATAGTATATATTTCCCGGAGTTTCGGAAAAAAGCCTTACCTCAAGTTCCTTTTCATATTGCCCTTCCTCCATATCCACTGTGGGAGGCTTGGCCGTAAACATGTCAAATTTTGAGCGGATGTTTTCATCCTCACATTTTTCGATCAGTTCCGCGGCTCTCTGGATCTCTCCCTGCTCCTGGTAGATGTTCACCAGAGCTCCGTAGAGATATTCGGAGGGGGATTCATCTATCTTTGTCAGAAGATATTCGCTGGCTCCTTCAAAATCACCGGATGCGTACATGGCGTTAGCCATGCCTATGGCAGCCTCGTCCGACAGCGGATCCAGGTCAAGAGCGCTCTGATAATACTCCATAGCCTTTTCAGAATCTCCGCCGTCAAGCTCTGAATTTCCCTTTTCAATGTATCCCTCCGCAGTCATGGGGGGCGGATTCAGGTTATAGAGAAAAAGACCGAGCAAAACAAGGACCAGCAGCACGGCAGGAATACTCAGGACCTTGATAAAATCCCCCCTGCCTTTTTTTACCTTCTTCGAATCTTCATTTTTTACAGTCTCGGAAGTGACATCGGTCTGCGTGTTTTCCAGCAGATCCTTTGTCCTGGCATTCTTGTATCTGCGTCTTATATCATCTGTTAAGGTCACGTCCAGGGTTTTCGAAAAGTCCTCAAATTCCTCCTCGGACATTTCCTCCAGATTGATATCCTCCAGCATCTTTGAAATGGTATCGTCCATCTCAGCATCAAAAACGGGCACCATCTGTATTTCATATCCGCATTTTTCGCAGTATACATTTCCGGGTTTTATTATGTTTTTACATTTCGGGCACTGATTCTCCGGCATCTTAACTCCGTGTACTGAATATAAACTTAATTATCCCACACAAACTACTATTTTTTTAACAGCCAACTCTGTGCCTGCAACGGCAGCAGACTTTTACGTTCAGACAGAAAACCAACTTACTCCAAATCTGCTCCCGATCTCTGATCGGGAGAGCCAGTCCCGGCTTTGAGGGACTTCAAAGATTCTCCGTCAGGAGAATCCTCCTTAGTCTGCCCGCCTGCGCGGGATATACAATATGTGAAAAGTATCAACAAGTGATCAAAACAGGCCCACGATACGGCCGTCGTCGGTCACGTCTATGTCGTAGGCGGCGGGATGGGCGGACAGTCCGGGCATAGTCAGTATGCTTCCGGTGAGTACCACTACGAATCCTGCGCCTGCGGAGACATAGGCGTCTCTGACTGTCAGGGTAAAGTCCGTGGGGCGTCCCAGTTTATCCGGCGTATCGGATAGTGAATACTGGGTCTTTGCCATGCACACAGGCAGGTTTCCGTAGCCCAGCGCTTCCAGTGAATCAATGGTCTTTTTGGCATCGGCGGTATAAGTCACGCCATCCGCACCGTATATCTCCCTGGCTATGGTGGAGATCTTATCCATCAGCGGAAGATCCGTCTCATAAAGAGGCTTAAATTCCGAAGGTTTTTCCTCCAGTGTCTTGATCACCTTCCGGGCCAGCTCCAAACCTCCCTCACCGCCTTTTTCCCACACGGTGGACAGGGCGAACTCACAGCCGTTTTCCTCGCAGAAGTCTCTCACGAATTCGGTCTCTGCCTTGGTATCGGTGACAAAAGAATTGAGAGCCACCACCACAGGTACCCCGAATTTATGCAGGTTCTCTATATGTTTTTCCAGATTCGCTATACCCCGTCTTAAGGCCTGGAGATTCTCATGCTTTAAATCTTCCTTCTTCACTCCGCCGTTATATTTCAGCGCCCTGACGGTGGCCACCAGCACTACGGCATCGGGGTGGAGTCCTGCCTGGCGGCATTTTATATCAAAGAATTTCTCCGCTCCCAGATCCGCACCGAAGCCTGCCTCCGTGATCACATAGTCGGCACACTTAAGGGCAAGTCTCGTGGCCCTGACGGAATTGCAGCCATGGGCTATGTTCGCAAAGGGTCCGCCGTGGATCACCGCGGGAGAATGCTCGATGGTCTGCACAAAATTAGGTTTCAATGCATCCTTGAGTATGGCAGCCATGGCACCCACCGCCTTTATATCCGCTGCCGTCACGGGCTTTGAATCATAGTTATAGGCCACCACCATCTTTGACAGACGTTCCTTCAGGTCTTTAAGGTCTTTGGACAGACATAAGATAGCCATGATCTCGGATGCCACCGTGATCACAAAATGATCCTCCCTGACAAAACCGTCCGTCTTTTTTCCCATGCCTACGATGATATTTCTCAACACCCTGTCATTTATGTCCATACAGCGCTTCATAACTATCTGTCTGGTATCGATATTGCACTCGTTCCCCTGCTGGATGTGATTGTCAAGCAAAGCCGCACACAGGTTGTTCGCTGTGGTGATGGCATGAAAATCCCCGGTAAAATGGAGATTGATATCCTCCATGGGAAGCACCTGGGACATACCGCCGCCTGCAGCTCCGCCCTTTACGCCGAAGCCCGGTCCCAGCGAAGGCTCACGCAAGGCTATGATGGCCTTTTTCCCCAGCTTGTGGAAAGCCTGTCCCAGGCCCACAGTGGTGGTGGTCTTGCCTTCCCCTGCGGGAGTGGGATTTATGGCCGTGGTAAGGATCAGCTTACCGTCCTTATTTCCCTCTCTTTTTAAGATGGCTTCCTCCGTGATCTTCGCCTTGTATTTTCCGTAGTGCTCGATCTCATCCTCCCCTATGCCTATGGTCTTTAATACCTCGGTTATGGGATAAAGCTCTGATTCCTGTGCGATCTCAATATCTGTTTTCATATCTTTTCTCCTCATATCCGCAATGTATGCGGACTATCCTGCCTTTTTATGTTTTCGTCCGTATCCTCCTCACACCCGGTACGGACTGTTTCATCTTTTCACACTTTTCGTCCGTATCAATGATCACGATTCATACGGACTATCCTGCCTTTTTTGTATTTTCGTCCGTATCCTCCTCACACCCAAGCTGACAATTACTCCATCCATAACCGAAAAACAATTATCAGATCTCTCCGGACTGGGCTGCATTTTCAAACTGCTCGCGGCTCATAAGTATCTCTCTGGGCTTGGTACCGTTCTCAGGCCCCACCACCCCTGCTTCACACAGCTGGTCCATGATACGGGCGGCACGGTTAAAGCCTATCCTGAACTTTCTCTGGAGGGAACCCGTGGACGCCTTGTTTGAATCTATGATGAACCTGCCTGCCTCCGCAAAGAGAACATCCTTTCCGTCATCCCCCGCATCGGAAATGGCGCTTTCCTTGGAAGGAGCCTCGGGAGAAGGAGCATTGAGTATTTCCTGTGCTCCCTCATCGTAATTATCACCCTCGGTCTGGGCACCCCAGAAGGCTACCACATCCCGGACCTCTTCATCCGAGACGAAAGCGCCCTGAAGTCTGGCAGGCTTAGGATAGCCCGCAGGATAGAACAGCATGTCGCCCTTGCCCAGAAGCTTCTCGGCTCCGCGCTCATCCAGTATGGTCTGGCTGTCCACGCCCTGCTTGACCGAGAAAGCGATACGGCTGGGCACGTTTGCCTTGATCAGTCCGGTGATGACATCCACGGAAGGACGCTGGGTGGCGATAACCAGATGGATACCGCAGGCCCTGGCCTTCTGAAGCAGACGGATGATATAATCCTCCACCTCATTTTTGGCTGTCATCATAAGGTCTGCCAGCTCATCCACGATTATGACGATCTTGGGAAGGGGTTCATATACAAAGTTCTTATCCTCATCCGCACATTTTTTCAGATATTCATTGAAGCCCTCCAGATCCCTTACCTGGGCCTGGGCAAATTTCTCATATCTTTCATCCATCTCCCTGACGCCCCACAAAAGCGCATTGGAAGCCTTTTTAGGATCCGTGACCACGGGTATCAGAAGATGGGGTATATCATTGTATACGGAAAGCTCCACCACCTTGGGATCTATGAGTATAAGCTTCACATCATAGGGAGTATAACGGAACAGTATGCTCATGAGCATGGTATTCACACACACCGATTTACCGGAACCGGTGGTGCCGGCGATCAGCACATGGGGCATCTTGGTGATGTCGGCCACCACCGTTTCACCCGACAGATCCTTGCCCACAGCAAAGGAAAGTCCTCCCTTGAAATCCTTATATGACTTTGAATTCAAAAGCTCATACATGGATACCATGGTGGTCTTGTTGTTCGGCACCTCTATACCCACCGCATGCTTGCCGGGTATGGGTGCTTCGATACGTATGTCCGTGGCACCCAGGGCCATCTTGAGATCATCCGAAAGATTGACGATCTTGGATACCTTGGTACCTCTCTGGGGCACCATTTCATATCTGGTGACGGTGGGTCCGCGGCTGGCGTCACCCATGGTGACCTTTATACCGAAGCTGTCAAGAGCATCCTTGAGCGCTTCCTTGGTCTCCTCCAGCTCGGATCTCACATCCCCGGGATCCTGGGCGTCGATCACATTCAAAAGGCCGTCCTTCAGCGTGGGGATCCGGTATTTTATATGTTTTTTGGGCTTTTTCTTCTCTTCCTTTGACGCCACGGCCTTCGTCTTTTCAGTAAAGACCTTGCCGCCGGAGGAGGTTCTTTGCCCGTCATCGGTCAGGGAAAAGATGGAAGCATCCTTGCTCTTATCCCTCTTTTTCTCAGCCCTGTGTTTTGTTTCTATCAGATCAAGCTGAGGCTTTTCCCTGTCAGCGGGAACCGCATCCTCAGCCGTATCCTCCGCCATCTCCGGATCGCCGGTCGCGTCATAATTCTCTCCGGCTTCAAAACCATCTGCGTCTTCATCCACCGGGGATCCGCTGTCATCCACGGCATCATCCCCTCCGGCAGATGACACGAACATATCCTCACGGACTGCATTTCCATCGCCGTAAGGGTTATCATCAACCGTCTCATTTTCCGGAG
>JAEEZH010000038.1 GCA_016288495.1 Lachnospiraceae bacterium | reverse complement strand
GTCATATTTGCCAAGGTTCCAGTCGATGATGAGCCGGATCCGGTCGGCGTCAAAAAGATCGCCCCGGGTTATCTCATCTATCACCTCATAGTATTCGTACAGGTCATCATCCTCAAGGGAGTTTACCCCGTCCATGGCTGTTTCGCAGTAGCCCTCCGGAAGAGCCCTCTTCAGATGACCCACCCGCCAGGTATCCTGTTTGATGGCCGGAAGCTTTGACAAAAAGGGGTCGCCCAGGCAATAGGTGTCGTTCAGGTAGAGGTCCGAATTATAGTAGACCAGGATACCCGGCGCGTTATCCAGTATATTCCCTTCCCATTCATTTTCACGGATCTCTTCAACGGAGTTATAATTCCAGGTGTCCTCTATGCACATCCTTCCGTTTTCCTTAATGGATTTAAGGTTTGCATACAGCCCCGTGGTTGGTGAATAATAAGCCCGTTCATCGGAGATGGCGCCACCCGGTGCATATCTTCCATTTACCAGATATTCCTTCCCAATGCTGCTGCCGATCGTCAGCGAGAATATGCCGCAGATGACAATGGCGGAAAAGAACACCGTTTTATATACGCCGGCCATCCTGAAATTTTCGCCGGCCATTTCATTTAATATGCTCAAAATTCCGGCCACCGCTATGATATGCATGACGGTAAAATGCCTTCCCAGCATGAAATCACCGCCGATGTAGATCACATAAAGACCGTACAGCAGCACTCCCGCAGCGATCCAGATATTCTTCCACTTTCGTGTCAAAACTGTCATTATCACAAATACGGCAGGTATCACCAGCACCATTGGATCGTTTATGAAAGTGTAATAGATATACCATATGCCCTTTTTGACATATTCGATCAGTGCAATATCGGTGCCAAGCTTCACATAGGCTGTATTAGGAACCGGAAATCCGAAATAAAACAGAGAAAACAGTTCCCACAAAAAGAAGGGCAGCAGCCCCAGGAAAGTATATCCCACAGCCCCCGGGAAGCTTACCTCCTTACGTTTCATCAAATAGATGTATACTATCGCCGGAATCAGATAGAGCACCGCATCCATCCTCGCCATTGCCAGAAACGCAAAAATGAGGGCAAGGGCGAGCATCGGCCCTCCCATGAATTTTTCCCGGGAATAATACACCACCATAAAGAGCATACATAAAAAAAACAACAGGCAGTTTTCCAGGCCCGATGTAGTATAGCTCATGAATGAAGCGCTCCCTGCCAGCGCCGTAAAGGCAAAGATCATCTGTTCCTTGCTTTTGCAGAAAAACTTAAGCACCAGATAAAACGCCAGCGTTGAAAACACGATATTCACGGCAAGGGATGTAAAAAACATCTCCTTTGTGATCATGTAAAACAGCGCTACGATCAAAGTATATATGGGGCCTGTTGTCGCGCTGGCCCTTTGTCCTATATTATAAACAAAGCCATTACCCTCGGCCAGATGCTTTGCCATCACATATCCGTGATAGGCGTCGTCGCTCTGCCAGGCGAGAATGGTCACAAGAAACGCGAAGGCAACGACCAGCAGCAGCCTCAGTACATCGGCCGTTGCAAGGTTTCCTCCCCGCTTTTTCTCAGCAGTTCTCGGCATCTTTCTTTTTCTTCTTCCTCAATATTTTATCCCTGATCAAAAATCTGTTATGCCAGGCGGTCCTGAAATATTTAAAATTCTCAAAGAAGGAGTTCTGTGAAACTCCCTCGGTACGCGCCGACCAGTGGGCCGGTATCTCTATGAATTTCACCCCAAGGCGCAGCGGTTTGAGCGCGGTCTCAAGAAACAGGGGGTGCTTGAGTTCCTCCCACTTGATCCGCTTCATGAGAGCCGAGGGGAATATCCTGAAGGCATAGGTTATATCCGTAAGATCCACAAAATAGAACAGCGCTATGACTCTCTCAAAGATCAGGTTGCACACCAGTTTTATCTTGTTGTAGCCCTCAAAGCCCCCGCCTTCGCGCCATCTGCTGGCAGTGATGATATGGTCCGGGTGCTCCTTCGCCAGACGGATGAAGTCCTTTATCACGTTCGGATCGGTCTCCAGGTCAGAGGACATCAGAACCACATGGCTGCCCTTTGCCAGGATGAAGCCCTCGCGCATTGCGCCTCCCACAAAGGGAAGTGTCTGGTCGTGGATATAAATACTGTAATCTTTTCCGTATCTTTCTACAAGCTCCTGCGCCACGGCTCTTGAATCCGGAGATGTGCGCTCGCACATCAGGATTATGAACTCTGCCAGGTCGGCTTTGTCGCAGGTGTTAATTATGGTCTCCACGGTCTCGGTGAGAGAATATGTCTCATCCATGACGGGGAGTAAAAGTGTTACGTTTTTGAATGGTTTCATATGGACCCTCATCAGTCGCCTTCGGCGACAGCTTCTCCCAAAGGGAGAAGCCTTTCTGTCTACGTCTCCCAAGGGGAGAAGCCTTTCTGTCTACGCCTCCCAAGGGGAGAAGCCTTTCTGTCTACGCTTCCCAAGGGGAGAAGCCTTTTAAACTCGTGACATCCAGTCGTTAAATACATCTTCCAGCGTCTGATACATGGAATACTGCCGCTTATAGCCCAGGGCGTTTATCCTTGTATTGTCGCCAAGCAGCAGCGGCTCATCCGCCACCCTGAAAAGCTTCGGATCCGAAATGACCTCAGCCTTCGTCCCGGAGATCTCCACCAGCATGCCCAGTATGTCGCTGATCTTCACTGCCTCGCCATTGCAGATATTAACCGGTACGCCCGGCTCTCCGTTTTTGATCAGGAGCCTCATGGCGGCCACTCCGTCTCTCACGTCGATGAAGTCCCTGGCCGTCTCCAGATTTCCCACATGGATCTGCGGCGGAAGGACTCCCCTTTTTATCAGGGCGAGCTGGCGTGCGAAGTTCTGTATCGCGGTCGCAGGCGGATGTCCGGTCCCCACATGGATGAACATCCTGGGGAGGAATATCTTCATGCCAAAG
>JAEEZH010000037.1 GCA_016288495.1 Lachnospiraceae bacterium | reverse complement strand
GATCTGGAATCTATATGGATATCGGATATAGTCTACCCTTATGAAAAAATGGACGGAACATCCATGTCCACTCCCGCCGTGACGGGTATGACCGCTGTTCTCGCAAAGGCCTTCCCCGATGACAGTACAGCTAAAAGAACCGCCAGAATACTGGCGGGGGTATCATCCAATGAAACCCTGAAATACAGCTGTATCACCGGCGGTATCGCCAATATGAGAAATTCTCTGGATGAAAAGAAATATACGCCGGTAATAAATATGATAAGAGAAAACAACAACTCCCTTACCATAGAAGGATATTTCTTCGGAACAAGAGAGAATACAACTGTGACCCTGACCCAGGGAAAAAATACATATTCCTCCAAAAACAATGACTTTAAGATCACCTCTGTCGAAGGAAAGGATCCTGAAAAGATACTCCTGACCAGACCCGAAGGCCTGACTGCAGGAGAGGTAAAGGTAACAGTAACGGATTCGGAAAAACCGGTTCAGGACCAAAGTTTTACCAGAATACTCTATCTGAATGAATACTCAAAAGCTGATAAAAAAGAAAAACATATCTTCACCGATATTCCTCTTCCAAAAGAGTATACCTGGTTCTATCCCCAGCAGATCTTCCCTCTTAAGGACAGGATCATCTTTGCCGGATATGACTGTCACGATCTTTCCAACATGACACTGTCTTATACCATAAAGAGTAAAAAATGGACTGCCTTAAAACATCCTATAAATCTAAAATACGATAATCCGGGGACCACCTGGAATAAAAGATATGTCCAGATCTTACCGGAGGGTAATACGACAAGACTGTATACCTGGGATACATCAAAAGGCTATGCAGACAATGTATTAATGACTTTTGACAAGGAAGGTTTCTCCCCCAGAGATCCTCACATTCTCTATAATGACGGTGATAAAGTATATATATTCAGCACTCCGTCAAACAAAGATGAAAACAACAACTTACCTCCCACACAGGTCTGGGAGCTGGATCCCGCCCTGGCCATTGCCCGAAAGCTGACTGAACTAAAAGGCCGCTATACACGTCCTCTTGTCACTCATAAAGAAGATAATACGGATAACGGGATAAAGAAAACTCTTTACATCAGCGGAATAAATGAATACGGGGCAGACGACAAACTGGAAACGGAATGCCTGGAGGTTACCTCAGACGGACTAAAAACAGTAAGTTCACCCAACCTGACTCCGTCAAAGCCGATCCATTCCGCAGGTAGTGCTCAACCGGTAACAGGCTGTTCATTAAAGGACGGTATCTTCCTTTGCGGAGTATATAATGCAGACAGCGACGAGGTTACCCGCTTCGGAGATATAACGGCAGACAGCTTCATTTACAAATACGGCAGCATGGATCATTTCGAGCCCCAGTCGGAAAAACTCATGCCCCGTCAGGTAAATTATAGCCAGGCCTGTGCATATAAAAACAATGTTTATATTACGGGAGTGAGCGCCGGAAAAACCAACATTCCTTTCTTCTGTGTCATGAGCTCCGATACACTGACCGCTTACGGTGATAAACGATATTCAACAGATGAAGATATCAAGGTTAAAAAACTTAAACTGGATAAGAAAAAGCTGGAAATGACCTGCGGTGAAACAGGACTGCTTAAAGCAGATATTACCTACAAGGATCAAAGCAAGACCACGCCTGTAATATTTGACAGCTCCAACACCATGGTCGTCAGAGTCAATCCGCTGACAGGACAGCTCCACGCTATGGATCAGGGTACAGCAGTCATAACTGCCATCTGTGGTAAAAAGAAAGCCCTTTGCAAGGTAAAAGTATCCTATAACCGCGAGCCTCCCAAGGGCCTGGATAAAACCACCCTCAATCTGAAGCCCGGAGATTCGGACTATCTGAGTCTGGGCGAATGGTATCTGACAGGAGACGAAAAATTAAGCTGGAAAAGTGATAACAAAAAGGTAGCTGAAGTTAAAAACGGAGTCGTGACAGCCAGATCGGAAGGAAGCACAAGAATAACCGCCACCTGGAAAAAGAAAAAAGAAGTGATGACCTACACCTGCGAGGTGACCGTCTCAGGCGCCGGCACGACCGTTTCCGATCCTTCGGCGATCCCCAAGGAAAAGATAGCCGAAAATATTTACGATACCATTATCTATTCCAAGAGCTACGATAATACCGGGACCGACCCTGTCCTTGTCCTGAAAAAAGGCTCTGTGGATGCTGTCTATTTTAAGGCCCTTCCCTTTGCCTTACCGGATATGGCCAAAGCAAAGTGGAAAGCAAAGGGCGGTGCCATCAAGGTTAAAAACGGAGTGATCACCGCAAAGAAGCCTTCCAAGGAAGACAAGGACGGCAACATGGTACCGTCCCTGGCTGTTTTCTCAAACGGAAAAGAAACGATTGAAATAAAAGTATATGTAACGGAATGATCATTCCGGCTGTGACAGTATTTTTCGAAGGCCGGCAGGATGCAGACAGATAAGCATCAAAACTCCGGCCAGCGAGATCAAAAGACCCAGACGTCTGCCGGCCTGCTCATAGTACAGCTCCACCTGATGAACTCCCTTATTCACCGGTGCTGATAACAGCAGGCCCGCAGCCCTTTGGGTTTCCACCTTTTCCCCGTCTATATATACCTTCCAGTCATCTTCATAAGGAAATGAAAAAACGAGCTGCCCGTCCTCGGGAAGCCAGGCGCTTCCCAAAAGATGGGAAGACGTGATCTTTTTTAATTCACATTCTTTTGAAGATACTTCACTCACCCAGTTTTTAAGCCGGACCATATCCTCAAAGTAGATATACACCCCCGTGAGCTGCATGGTATCATCTTCGGGGATCACTTTTACGGATATGTTTTCTCCCTCGTCATGCTTTGCCATGTCCACCACGCTCCAGTGATATTCACTGAAATATTCGCCCTTGCTGTCACCGTTCACCTCAATGGTGGCCTTCTGATAATCCGGAGCATCAAAATATCCCTCCAGAAGCTTTCCGTCACTTTCCTTATCTATGCCGAATTTAAACTCCAGATATGCCTCTTTTGAAGGATCGAGTTTTGTGTAAGTATACACTCCATCCGCCCCGGGAGTCTCCGCAAGGTTCACCAGATTTTTTTCCTCTATATCCGCCGCTTCAAACATATTGTTTTCCCCACCGGATATACTGTCCGCCAGAGCATTCTGAAATTCAAAAAGATTTCCCTCATAAGGATCCACACTGCAGATATCACCCTTTGCCACAAACATGAGGGGCAGCGCATACTGGTTTCTGTATACAAAGTATTTATCTTCGTGCTCACCCTTCGGATATTTTGTCTTATTGAACCTCTTATATTTTTTTCCCATATAATCATAGTGGGAGATCAGATACTTTATGCCAAACACACTGTCCACCAGTGCTGTAGATCCTCCGTCATAAAACGACCAGTTTCCGTTATCCCTAAAGCCCAGTCTGTTCATATATGAAATAACATCCTTTTTTTCACAGGAGCTGTAATGGGAAAGTCCCGCGTAATCAAACTGCATGGTATCGTTATGGGAACGGCGGAAGGTTTTTTCTACACGGAAAAACCCGTCATCCTGTGCCTTAATGTTATCTATCTCCGCTCCTACCCGGTCCACAAAGGTCTGATATTCACCCATGGATGAAAACTCGAAAAAATACAGGGAATGATTCAGATTTTCACCTATATCAAAAAGCTGGATCAAAAAGAAGACAGACGCCAGGAACATAAGTGCCGGCTTCCTTTTTACATACAGAATGAACAGCACCGTTATGACAAAAAGGATCAGGGCATTAAGGATCACCTCCCTGAGTCCCACCACCACAGAGCCTGCGATCATAAGATATGCCGAATACAAAATATAAACGGCCCAGACGCCGGCAGGCAAAAGCTTTGGTAAAGAGTATACATCAAGATCCAGCAGCCCCCTGTAACCCAGATAAAGGATAAGAAAGATCAGCACAAAGGAATATCGATAGGGAAAACCTATGGGCCGGTTGAATCCGTGCCAGATCACATTCAACGTGTTGATATAAAAATTAAGGAGAAGAAAAACAGTCAGAACCAGGGATGCGATCCTCTCCTTAAAAGGGATCTTTTTATTAAAGAAATATATGATGAACAAAAGAAGCATCAGGGTCCCGCAGTATACATTGGGCATACAGGAGGAGATGTTTCCCTTAAAGGAATCAATATAAAACCTGCTGAAGAAATCCCTCAGCTCCATGGTCCGGTAAAAGCCCAGATGAAAGCTGTTCTTCTCTCCCCTCAGTGAAAGAACGGAGGGGATGACCACAAAGGCACTGAGTACGCCGCACAAAACCGAGGATGAAACAAAAGAAAATACCCTCTTTCCAAGGAGCGCTCTGTCATCATTCACCACACACAGATATACAAAATAATATAGGCAGAACAGACAGATCATCCAGCCTACATAAAAATTCAAAATGATGGCCACAGTCAAAGCCGCGATATACAGATATTTTTTCTCCGGATCTTTAAACATCCGTCTAAGCCCCAGGAATATAAGAGGCATAAGCATCAGATCGTCAAAATATGCATAAAGCTGAAAATACACGACCACATATCCCGACAGCGCATAGGTCAGGCCAAAAATAAGTGACCGCCATTTAAAACCGAATATCCGGTTGAGCATCAGTGAAAAAAACAGAGACATAAATCCGCATTTGACCATGATGATGATCAAAAGACCCAAGGGCAGAAGCCTGTTGGGAAACAGAAGCAATATGAAATTAAAAGGGCTCAGAAGATAATAGGAAAAAAACCCGGCCATATCCCCGCCCATGGTTTTGGAAAAGGTATAGGTCAGATCATTGTTCGTCGTAAATATGGATTTAAAATATGCGAGATAATCGATGAACTGGTAAGTGATATCCCCCGTCATGACTGAGGTATCGCCAAAGGGATATATACCGTGAAGCGCACAGACAATAAGCCAGAATAAAACCGGCAGCAAAAAACTCAGTATATAAAAGATTATCTTTTCATTTTTCCTGAAAGCAGCTTTCATATTTATACAAAGAGCTCCGGATAAATCCGAAGCTCCAAATACACAAATAACAAAAATCTGTTTATTGTCATCCTGAGGAGCATAGCGACGAAGGATCTTTACAGATTCTTCCTGTTGCTTCGCAACCCCTCGTCGGGGCGGCATCACACCATTTCATGGTGTGATATGCGTCGCTACGTTTAGAATGACAGGAATAGATGAAACGCAGAAGGAGGGATTTGAACCCTCGCGCCGGTCACCCGACCTACACCCTTAGCAGGGGCGCCTCTTCAGCCTCTTGAGTACTTCTGCTCAGCCTGAAATAATATCCCACCATGATATCATGATGATCAATATATATAGGCGCTTACCAAGTCAAAACCCGCAAGCAACAAGTATTATACTAAAACCCGCTGCTTTTGTCAAATCCGAAACATCAGGACATATTTCCAATTATTTTATCTTTATTGTCATCTTATATTTCTTGTTCAGATATTTATACTCCAGCTTGATGCTGTCCTTCTCCTCAGGATTTATCGTCAGAGTGTTATCACTCACCAAAGCCTGACTGTGCTTTTGCTTTATTACCGTAAGGGATCCGCCGTCTATAGACGTGTTGAACAGATCCTTCACCCCGAGCGTTATACTCTTTTCTTTTTCTGTGGGAAGATTCTTGTATCTGTTATCCGGCTTCGGTTTTTCCACCACAAAATTGACAGTATAGGTAATACCATCCTCCATGGTAAAACTGGCGGTACCGGATCCCTTACAGGTTATGGTACCTATCAGCGTTTTCTTATTCACCTTTACCTTGATACCGCCGCCGGCCTTTGCCGAATCCTTATCCTTAAGCTTTGATGCAGTCATAAGTTTTGATCCCTGTACCAGCGTCATCTTAAGCTCATCGGGCGCCACCTCCGACTTCGATACGTTTGAAAAATCCAGCTTCAGCTTGTTAGTCTTACCCTCTGAACACACAGGAGCTATATTATCCTGCGAGGATCCAAAGATATCCGTATCATATACCGGAGTTACCTTTTTTATCTTCTGCTCATTATCATTATTGTCCTTGTCCTGATCGTCCTTACCGGGCTTGTTTTTATCCTGGTCTTTGTTTTCAGGATCCTCATTCCCGGGCTCGGTGTTTTCGGGATCCGTATTTTCAGGATCCTCTTCGGTCCCTTCATCCGCAAAGGTCACCTTCACTCCTGCGGGAAAGGCATTTTCATCTATCGTCACATCTGCTTTCTTTGCCCTGATAACGATCTCCTCCAGGGCGTTCTGATGCCAGAACACATTGGAACCTATAGTTTTTATTCCCTTTCCTATGGTAACCTTTGACAGCTTTCCCGTATAACCGTTCTGGATACCGAAAGCATATTTACCCAGATTCTCCACACTGTCCGGAATATACAAAGTTTCCAGATTCATACAATGCCAGAAGGCATACTCTTCTATATCCGTTACCGTATCCGGTATGGACAGGGCTTTAAGCTTCGACCTGGTTCCGAAGGCGTATTTCCTCACACCCTTTACAGTCTTACCTCCGATGGCGGAAGGGATCTGGGCGTTGGTGATATTATACGCCGACTTTTTGATATAGCCTTCATCATCTATCTCATAATCACTTTCCTTCGTACCCACTTCATAAGATGTACCCGGATCGTCGGACTTTGGCTCATAATCATCCTCGCCCTCATAATCCTCGGTACCGAATACCAGCTCACAGCCATCAGGAAAAGCAGACTCATCCAGATGTTTAAGATTAGTCCTGCTGCCCTGGAAGGTAACCTTCTTCAGGTTCTCACATCCGTCAAAAGCCTTAGAATAAATATATCTCACGCTGTTTGGAATATATACCTCGGTAAGGCCGGTACACTTGGAAAAGGCTCCGCTGTAAATATATTTTGTCCCGTTTTCAATAGTGAGAGTGTTAAGCAATTCCAGACCGGAAAAAGCATAACCTCTTATCTCCCTCACAGATGCAGGGATTGTGACGGATGTAAGATTCGTATATGCAAAGGCTGAAACTCCGATCCTCTGCACCGTAGTGGGAATGGTGATCATCGACAAAGCATCCTGATCATAAAAGGCCTGTCTTCCGATCTCCCTGACTGCATCTCCGCCAATATACTCAGGGATACAGACATCATCCTCATAAATTTCCGACCCGGTAATGGTACCGGTTTCCCTTATAAATTTGATATAACCCTTGTCATCCGAAAGAGCTATCTTTTCGGATCCGTCCGAAACCTCCACCAGAGTGCGACCATAATATCCTCCGTCTGCGGTTTTGGCAATAATACTGACTTCACCGGGAGTGATGCCCTTTACCACGCCCTTGTCGGAAACGGTAGCGATGCTTTCATCCGTACTTCTCCAGGTCACGGATCTGTCTGTTGCCGTTGCAGGAACCGCAGAAGCAGTGAGCGTTATATTCTCTCCCACCTTGACCACTGCGTCATCAGAACCCATCTCTATTCCGGTAACACTTGTGGAATTCGATCTCCATCTGGCATATACGGTTACATCCGTATTACTGTCCCGGACCATTCTGTAAGGAGTTATCTTTTTTCCTCCCTCAGTTTCAGTATACCAGCCCTCAAATATATAACCGGTTCGTACAGGCTCAGGAAGCAGACCGTAGAATCCATCCTCATATACTGTCTTGGAAGAAACCTGCACCGTTCCGCCATTAGGATCAAACTTAAGCTCATAATTACCGGATCCTTTCAGTTTATCAGGTCTGTATGCATAGATATCCGTCACATCATAATTACTCTTTGTCCCGTCTTTTTTCTGCCGTCCGCTCACGGGATCCAGCCTGTAGGTATCCCAGCATACCGCATTTCCGTGATTTCCGTTCAGGGTTTTTATATAAACCCATCCGTCCTTTTCCACCACTTCACAGACAATGCAGTAATGACCGATCCTCATATGAAGGACATCACCTCTTTGAAGCTCATGTCCCCCTGCCTTTCCGGCTATAGTCAGATCTTCCCACTTATATTCATCTTCATCATCATTGCTGAGCATGCCCGAGGCACTGTCGGGAAAACCCGCCATTCTCAGAACCCAGCTGCAGTACTGGCCGCACCAGCCGCCATAGCTCTTCTGGGGCACATTCTTAAACCAGAGATAATCAGGGGATCCCGAGAAAAATACAGGTTCCGCATACTCACCGTTTCCCTTTGGATTAAGTCCCGTGAGCTCCGACCTGTCATCACCTTCGTGATAATCCAGCTGGGACTGACCTATCTTAATGGCATCCTCCAGCAGGTCTCCCGTCAGCTCAGGATCATCCACTGTATTTGTTCCGTTCTGAAGCTCCAGAAGCTTTAAATACCAGGGACCGTGTTTATATTCATCACTGAGATCACCGTTAAACCAGGGGGTCCTGTAAAAGACATAGGTTCCCTTTCGGATCTCATCGATGTCGCCCTTAAAATCTATGTCCTCGAGCTCGGTACAATACATAAAGCACTGTGAACCCAGCCTTCTGACCCCGGAACCTATCACCGCTTTTGTAAGATTCCCGCATCTTCCAAATGCATGATCTCCAAGCTCTGTGATCCCATCCGGTATGATCAGTTCAGTAATGTTATCATTCCCGGAACATGCATTGTCGGCTATAGCCTTAACTGTTATACCATCCAAAACCGAAGGTACCTCTCCGCCCTGCCATGCGGCAGGGAATTGGGTAGTAGTCCCGGTATCTTCATCTATCTTCCAGATAAGACCATCCTTTACTATGTCCTTTACACTGTTATAAGTTTTACCGGTTCCGCTGTATTCCACCGGATCCGATCCTGTC
>JAEEZH010000036.1 GCA_016288495.1 Lachnospiraceae bacterium | reverse complement strand
GTCGTTTGTGGTAAGGCTTCAAACGCAGGTGGTGTTGCAACATCAGCTCTTGAGATGAGCCAGAACTCAGAGAGACTTTCATGGACCTTCGAAGAGGTAGATAAGAAGCTTCAGACCATCATGGTAAATATCTTCCACAACCTGGATGATGCTGCCAAGAAGTACGGAAAAGAGGGCGATTATGTTGCAGGTGCCAACATCGCCGGTTTCCTTAAGGTAGCTGAGGCTATGAAAGCACAGGGAATCGTATAATTCCTGATATTATAAAACGGTTTACAGACCTTAAGTCAGGGGGCATTTTACGGAAATGCCCCCTTTGTTTCCTGTTTCAGCTCTGTTTTATATAAAAAAACAATTGACAAAGGTCGTGCACATTTGTATAATCGGTGGGTATGGTTATAAAAGCGAGGTAGATTATGCGCGATGTCATTGACCTGTCACGGCTGTGCCAGGAGGAGGGTGTATCCGAAAAAAAGGAGATAACCTTTGGCATGAAGGAGATTACCGTAGGAGGTAGTTCCTATCCGGTGAATGATCCGGCTCCCTTTTCTTTCACTTTTGAGTGTATTAAAAAAGGAAGCGTGCATATCGAAGGAACATACGACCTTGCAGTTACGGCTCCCTGTGACAGATGCCTTGAAGATGTGGTCTGCGCGATCGCAGCGTCGGTATCTGAGGACGTGGAGGTGACACCGGATCATTCCGGAGTGGACATGGATGAACTTTTATATAAGGAATTCCTTATGTCATTTCCTTCAAAGATCCTGTGCAGTGAGGATTGCAAAGGGCTGTGTCCCGTATGCGGAAATAACCTGAATTACAAAGAATGCGGATGCGACAGGCATTCCCCCGATATAAGGATGAGTGCCGCGTTGGATGCCTTTTTGAAGTCATCGAAGTAGTTCGTCCGTGAAACCTGATATCGATTACAGATGATTGTAAAGGAGGTGTTAGTAATGTCCATATGTCCTAAGAATAAATCTTCCAAGGGAAGAAGAAATCAGAGGAGAGCGAACTGGAAAATGTCTCTTCCTACTTTGGTTAAGTGTCCCAAGTGCGGAGCTCTGATGGTACCCCACAGAGTATGCAAGGCTTGCGGCACATATAACAAAAAAGAGATAATAGTTGCTGAATAATCTGTTTTTACTTGGAGGTTTACGGTGGCAGTTTTAAAGATCGTTCTGACAGTGATATTCATGCTGGTATGCATTGTCCTTACCACCATCGTTCTGATGCAGGAAGGTAAGCAGCAGGGACTGGGCACCATAAGCGGTGCTGCAGAGAGTTACTGGGGCAAAAACAAGGGACGTTCCATGGAAGGTACCCTTGAAAAGATCACCAAGGTTACGGCAGTTCTGTTCCTGGTACTGGCTATTGTGCTTAACATGAATATATTCTGACAAACCAAAAAACGAGGGTCCTCTGTGATTATCACAGAGGATTCTTTTCATTTTAGGAGAAAATATCCGACAGATCTGACAGTCAATCAGAGTGTCCGTATGGTATAACACTATGAAAAATACAGGAATAAAACTCATAGCAAACAATAAAAAAGCATATCACGAATATTTTATCGAAGAAAAATACGAGTGCGGTATAGCCCTGGCCGGAACCGAGGTCAAAAGCCTGCGGCAGGGTAAATGCAGCATAAAGGAAGCCTTCATCCGTCTGGACAGCGGCGAGGCGCTGATCTACGGTATGCACATATCACCTTACGAGCAGGGCAATATCTTTAATAAGGATCCTCTGCGTATAAGGAAGCTTCTCCTTCATAAATATGAGATCAGAAAACTCATCGGCAGGGTCAAGGAAAAAGGATATACGCTGGTCCCTCTGCAGGTGTATCTGAAGGGTTCTCTGGTAAAGGTGGAGATCGGCCTGGCCAGAGGTAAAAAGCTGTATGATAAGCGTGAGGATATCGCCAAAAAAGATATGAAGCGCGAGGCTGAGAGGGACTTTAAACAGAGTTTTAAATAAAGCATATATTTTTTGTGGTAAAATCCGTTAGAGTGTGTTAATATTATAACGATACTAATTGGTGTAGATAAAAGGAGGCGAATTGAAAATGAAATGGGTTTATTCATTTAAAGAAGGTAACGCCAACATGCGTAATCTTTTAGGCGGAAAGGGCGCCAATCTGGCGGAGATGACAGGTATAGGACTGCCTGTACCTCAGGGTTTCACCATTACCACAGAGGCCTGTACCAGATATTATGAAGATGGGCAGGAGATAAATGATGAGATAAAAGCTCAGATTGATGAATATATAGTGAAAATGGAAGCTGAGACCGGCAAGAAATTCGGTGACGTATCGAATCCTCTGCTGGTGTCTGTACGTTCGGGGGCCCGTGCTTCCATGCCCGGTATGATGGATACCATTTTGAACCTTGGACTTAATGAGGCAGTGGTCGAGTCCATAGCGAAGATGTCAAACAATCCCCGTTGGGCCTGGGACTGCTACAGAAGATTTATCCAGATGTATTCCGATGTTGTCATGGAAGTGGGCAAGAAATATTTTGAAGAGCTCATAGACAAAATGAAGGATGAAAAGGGTGTAAAGCAGGATGTGGAGCTTGACGCCGACGATCTGAAAAAGCTGGCAGAGCAGTTTAAGAAAGAGTATCAGGATAAGATAGGCCAGCCCTTCCCCGATGATCCCAAGGTACAGCTCATGGGTGCCATCAAAGCTGTATTCAGATCATGGGATAATCCCAGGGCAAACGTATACAGAAGAGATAACGATATTCCTTATTCCTGGGGTACAGCCGTTAATGTACAGTCCATGGCATTCGGAAATATGGTTTATGACTGCGGTACAGGCGTGGCCTTTACCAGAGACCCCGCTACAGGAAACAAGGGCCTTTTCGGTGAGTTCCTGACCAATGCCCAGGGCGAGGACGTGGTTGCAGGCGTGCGTACTCCCATGAAGATCGCCGAGATGAAGGAAAAGTTCCCCGAGGCTTTTTCACAGTTTGAGACTATCTGTAAGACCCTTGAGGAGCACTACAGGGATATGCAGGATATGGAGTTTACCGTAGAGCACGGAAAGCTTTATATGCTTCAGACCAGAAACGGAAAGCGTACGGCTCAGGCCGCACTCAAGATCGCCTGCGATCTGGTGGACGAGGGCATGAGGACTCCCGAAGAGGCTGTAGCCATGATCGATCCCAGAAATCTGGATACTCTGCTGCATCCCCAGTTT
>JAEEZH010000035.1 GCA_016288495.1 Lachnospiraceae bacterium | reverse complement strand
GAGCTGTGCCAGGGAAAACAGGATATAATCCCCGGCGTCATGCCCGTAGGTATCGTAAACCTTTTTAAAGAAATCAATGTCGCCTATGGATATGCAGAACTGGGTGCCGGAATCACGATACTGTTTTTCCATATCAGCCAGTTCATCCATGGCGCTGCGGCGGTTCATGAGCCTGGTGAGAGCATCTGTCTCGGAAAGCTTTTTCAGCTGCTTGTTGTACATGCGCAGCATCCTCTCCGCCTCCACATATTTCGTGCAGAAGAAAAACGCCACCACGGAAAAGATCGTCACGGAAAAAAGAATGTTTGAAACGATCACCACCCGGATCCACAGACCGTCATAGATAAACGCCAGGCCCCTGGCCGAGATGTTCAGGGTCAGTATCCCGATCATCACCGCCATGAACACACTGTATATGAGCTTGCGTTTCACAGAATCCATGGGATTATACCAGAAGATGAAAAGGACCACATAGGCCACATAGTGGAAGGAAGCCCTGAAACCGAAAGCATAGGTCAGCACGCCAGAGGAAAGGGTGGCTATGAGTGATAACAGATAAAGGGAAATACTGGGATGGATCCTGTATGTGGAGAGGACCACTCCGAACAGAAGAACTGACGAAACATAGACGGGCATATAATAGCCCTTTATCCCGTTGGCTGTCAGGATCAGGGCAAGGAACAGATAATAAAGTGCCAAAAACAGCGAGACAAGTCTGATAAGATACAAAAATTCTTCAGATTCCCCCTGGTAAGGCGATTTTAATTTTAATAATTCCCTGATTTTCGCGATCAATCCCATGACCTTTCGGCCTTTCAAATAATATAATCCACTAAAATATACCACAGATCAGCAAGATTTTAAAGATATCAGGCTAAAATTTTTGAAACGATACCGGGGTTTGAAGGATAATACAGATGGGCAAAGCCGGCGAAATATCTCTCACCTATCCTGCAGCAATCATATCTGCTGCCGTCGGAGCGTTTCACAGCCACTGCATCCGTCCCGTTTTTATCACAGTCCCAGTAATGAAATTCATGTCCCCTGATACTCTCTCCTTCATTGAAGAAAAACCCCGTCTTATCATAGAGCTCTATGTAACCGAACCTCACGCTTCTTTTCATATCCCGGCATTTTCCGTCAAAGATCCCGCACATGGAATATCTCTCCCTGTCGTTTTCCAGACTCTGCTGCAGATACATGAACCCGCCGCACTCCGCCACCAGCACTGCTCCCGTCTCAAAAGTTTCCCTGATGGAATGACTGATGGAAGTGTTGGCCCGGAGCTGTCTTAAGTACAGCTCGGGATATCCGCCTCCTATCATGATAACGTCGGTATCATGGGGTAGCTTTTCATCCCTCAATATGGAAAAGGTATCTATCACGGCACCCTTTTCCTCCAAAAGGGAGATGTTATCCTTATAGTAAAAATTAAAGGCCTCGTCCCTGGCCAGGAGCACATGTCTTTTTTTCTGCACATAGACAGGATATTCATTTTTTACCGTCAGCTGTTTTCCCTGTTCTTTTATCTGATCCGGATCATCCTGTGCTTTTCCCGGCTTCTGCATGTTTTCACACGCCCGCTGCTCATTCTCCGGATCCTGCAGGTTTTCACATGCCTTCCCTTCCTCCGGATCCTGCGCCACTGCCGAGATCTCCAGTATCCCTTCGATATCGATCCCCTCCGACACCGCCGCCACTGTCTTTTCGAGAACGGCCGATACCGTGGGATCGTGTACCGGAAGCTTAAGCCCCAGATGCCTGCTGCCTGTGACCAGTTCCTTTTCATCCCTTAAATGTCCCAGCACCTTTATGCCCAGTTCCCTTTCGATCTGAGGCTTCATCCGCTCATAAAACCTGTCAGGGATCCGGTTCAATATCACTCCCCTGATAAGAGAGTTTCTGTCGTATTTCAAAAATCCGGAAAGCATGGGGATCATTGACTGACCCATGGCCTTTACATCGGCTGTCAGTATTATGGGGCAGCCCAGAAAGGAAGCCAGCTCATAGGATGATCCTTCCCCTCCGATGCCGGACACCCCGTCATACAGTCCCATCACGCCTTCTATCACGGATATGCCATCCTCCGGAGCATCCTTGCAGAAGCTTTCCCAAAGCGCCTGCCTTGAAGGAATGAAAAATGTATCCAGATTCTTTGAGGCCACTCCCAGTACGGTCTCATGGAAAATGGGATCTATATAATCGGGGCCGCACTTAAAGGCCTTTACCGCAAGCTCTTTATCCTTAAGTATCCTGAGCAGGGCACAGGTTATCATGGTCTTTCCGCTTCCGCTTTTGATCCCCGCGATCATTATCCTGTTTCTTTTTTTCCCTGAATTTTTTACCATCACATCAACATATCCTTCACACAGCCCGCCGCCGTCATTCCGAAGCACTACCCGCTCCCATATTGTCATTCTGAGACACTTCCCTATTGTCATTCTGAGACACTTCCCTATTGTCATTCTGAGACACTTCCCTATTGTCATTCTGAGACACTTCCCTATTGTCATTCTGAGGAGCGAAGCGACGAAGAATCTTTACTATCCTCCCCAAGCACAAAACAACAGTACAGTCCTTCCTTCGTCACACGATCCGCCTGCCCCGGGGTGATACCGATGACCTCCTCAGCCTCCGTCCCCAGCTCATAACCCAGGATCAGCCTTACTCTCATCCCGGACAGGGCAGCACACAAAAGTTTCACATCGGAAAGTCCCGACAATAACAGAAACGTCCTGTAGCTTTTTTCTATCCTCTCCGCAAGATCCGGCACCCTCCTCCCGTGAAGGCTTATGATCTGCGTATCCGAATAATCAAGTCCTGCCTTTGCCGCCAGATATGAAAGGGCCGACACCCCCGGCAGCATCATAAGCTCTGCCTCTATCTCTTTTCTTTCGATCAAAGACATGACCGCCTGTCTCGTTCTCTTACATGCACTGTAAAACGAAATATCTCCGGAAAAGACCAGGCATACCTTTAAAGGGCCCGCTGCATTTTCGTAAAGTTCCTTAAGGGCAGAAACAATCTCATCACAGTCAACACTCTCTATCCCGGTACAGCCCGGCGGGATCAGTTTCGATGCCAGCAGCCTTTTTGAGCCGATCACCACATCCGCCTGGGACAGCCGCTCATATCCTTCCACGGTGACGGAGGAATTCTCCGCCATCCCCATCCCCATAAAGATCAGTTCCATGGGCAGCCGTGAGGAGATCTTCTTTCCCGTGATCTCACTGAGCCTTGAGCATATGCCCTGCATATCCTCACCCTCATCCGCAGGTGCCCCTATCACGAAAAGCTTTATCCCCGTCCTTTGGGCAGCCCGGACCTTTTCAAAAAAGCCGCCTTCCCTTCCCGTCTGCTTGCTCACCATAGCTTCGATGTCATACTGCCGGATGATGGCTTCGTTCATCTGTGACGAAAAAGGTCCGTGCATGGCTATAATATGCGAAGGTATAACTTTGCATTCCTCACATTTCGTGAGGCTTTCAGCCCTTGGTATCACCCGGACATACAGACGCTCCCTCAGGCTTTCATCTTTACAAAAAGACTCCAGATCCTTGCTTCCCGTAGTCAGGAGTATATTTCCTCTAAGCTGTGAAAGAGCCTTCGCGCAGGATAAGGCGTCATCAAAAAAACAAAGTCCCTCCCGGGCACAGGAAAGTTTTCTTCCAAGCCTCAGATAAAGCGCGCCGTTATCTGAGGCCGCCTTTTTTATATTATCTCCGGCGATACGCGCGTAGGGATGTGTCGCATCGAGGATAACATCATAACCCTCTTCCACGATAAACGAAGACATTTCCTCTTCATCCAGCACTCCCCGGTGAACCCGGGCAAAGCTTTCATCATAGCCCATGCTCACGCCGTAATCGCTCACCACACAAACACCGTGAGCCATGCCTGCTTTGGACAAAAGTTCTGAAAGGGCTCTTCCTTCGCTGGTACCCGAAAAGATGAGAATGCGATGGCCGTTATTGTTCATCTGCTTTGTCAAAGCTTATACCCCCTGGGCGTGATCAGCCTGCCGCCTGCCAGACAGCTCTTTGAATTGCCTATGAAAACCGTGGTAAACATATCCGCCTCATGATCCCTAAGCTGTTTCAATGTCATCACTGCCGTTTCCTGGCCCTGCCTTCCCGCATTTCGCACTATGCCGCAGAGCCGGTCGGGTTCCAGGACCTCAAGCAGGATATCGCAGGCCCTGCTTAAGGCGTCCGGTCTTTTATGGCTGCGGGGATTGTAGAGCACTATTACCATATCACTGTCCGCAGCATTTCTGAGACGCTTTTCTATCTCCTCTTTCGGAGTCAGGTAATCGCTCAGGGATATGACGCAGAAATCATTGTTTATCACAGCACCCAAGAGGGCCGAACCGCAAAGGGCGGCCGTGATGCCCGGAATGACCACGGCCTGTGTATCAGGATATTCATCCAGCAGTTCATAGACCAGCGAGGCCATACCGTAAACCTGGGGATCGCCGCTGCATATCATGGCAACGGACCTTCCCCGGGATACCTCCTCCAGGGCCAGCCGGCATCTTTGCGCTTCCTCCTTCATGGGAGTGGATATATATTCCTTATCCGGATATCTGTCCCTGACAAGAGAAAGATACAGATCATAACCCGCTATCACCTGTACCTTTTTCAGACATTCGTCGGCCCTCACCGTCATATCCTCATAACCCCCGGGGCCGATACCCACGATATATAAAGTATTCTTCACCTTCCATCACTCCAAGATCAGTTTCTTCATCCTGGCCACCGCCAGGCTCATTCCCGAATATACGCTTTTATCCCTGATCATTACTCCGCCTTCACCGGCTCCCAGAACGGCAGCCCTCTCACAGACATTGTCGACCCCTGTGACTTCCTCCACAAAATCGGAATGGAAAAATTTCCCTTCGGCCTTTGACAGTTCCTCACTGCTGTAGGTGATCAGTTCCAGTCCGTACTTTCTGCAAAAGTCCAGGAGTCCGGGTTCATCCTTCTTTATATCTATGGTGGCGATGGCATAGATCTCCGGCAGGGATATGTCCATTTCATCCAGTACGCTGTCCACAAAGCTTTCGATCTCCTCCCGGCTCTTCCCCCTCTTCAGTCCCATGCCCAGCACATAACGCTTAGGCATCAATATAAGGGCACCGCTTTCCATTGCCATCCTGTACAGACCGGAATTCCTGCCCGAAGGCATGATGAAGATATCTATGTCTGACTTTTCCTTCGCCTTCTCATCCCCATAGATATCGGACACCACATCATTATCGTTTTTATATACGTCCTTCCTGGTCCTGTCATTCACGTTATAGATGTTTGAAGCAAGGGAAGCATCCACCTGATAAATATCCGATCTGTAATCTCTTTTCGATACATCAGGAGCGTTCTTTGAAAAGTCCCGGGACTCATTCCCTGTTCCCCCGTCAGAAGACGAAGAAGCGTAATATACCACTTCCACATCCTCCGGCAGTACCAGGTCCCTGGGCAGGTCTTCCCTGTTCACGCACAGCTTTACTTTTTTGCCCGCCAGCAGTTTCGACGAGACTGCCGCGATCTGCCCTTTGTTGGCTATGCTCAGGTTATTTTTTACGGCAAAGGAATCCACGGAAAATTTCCCGTTTATATCCGTTGCCGTGGTTATGACGCACTCGGCATCTATGCTGCCGCTTATCAGACGGGCCAGTTCATTGCCTCCGCCCACATGTCCGGACAATACCGGTATCACATAGCGTCCTGCTTCGTCCATGACAACCACAGGCGGATCGCTCAGCTTGTCTTTTACATAAGGCGCTATGGCCCGTACGGCTATTCCGCAGGCGCCTATTAACACCTGGGCATTTTTCTGCTCAAAATTTTCCCGGGCAAAAGCCTGCGTATCGCTCACCGGTACCACTTCCGGGAAGGCCGAAAAATCGGCTTCGCGGGATGCGCAGTAAAGCTTCACGTTCTCGGCAAGAGACTTAAGGCGAGTGGATAATAAAAGTCCTTTTTGTGTAAATGATATAACCGATATGTTCATTTTCTTCTCCTTCCGATCTACAGCCGCTTTCAGTTCCGCTTCAGCATCTTTCCGATCATCGTGAGCTACCGCTCCCGCTCGTGAAATTCCGGCGGCCTCCCATTGTAATATATTGCTATGACAAGGCTATGTTTGGGAACCTTCCGCCGGAACGGCAGCGGATACTAAACTCATCCGGCGCTACGCTTGGCTTCGTTAAGTACCGGCCTATTTCAATACGCTCACTATTGATCGAAAAGCCTGCTTCCGCTGATTCCTTTTCCTGCCACAGTACCATCTAATCCGCTCCCACATACTCCGGTGAATACAGGTAGGCTCTGTCATATCCCGTTCCGGCAGCGCGTATGGCGTCTCCCACCAGGATCACCGCGGTGGAACTGATCCCGGCCTTTTTCCCTTCCGCGGGGAAGCCGGCCACCGTGCTCAAAACTATCTTTTCCTCATCCCAGGTAGCCTTGTAGACAATGGCTGCGGGGGTGTCAGGGCTCATGCCTCCCGCCATCAGTCTTTTGCTCAGCTCCTCCATCATCCCTGAGCTGAGATAAATAGCCATGGATGAGTTATGCCCTGCCAGCGACTCTATGCTCTCGGACTTCGGGACCGGAGTTTTCCCCTCCATACGGGTGATGATCAGACTCTGGCTCACTCCGGGAAGCGTATACTCTATCCCCAGGGAAGCGGCCGCTCCGAAACAGGCGCTCACCCCCGGCACATACTCACAGTCTATGCCCAGACGTGCCAGTTCATCTGCCTCCTGCCTGATGGCTCCGTACAAAGAAGGATCGCCGCTGTGAAGCCTCACGGTCACAAGCTGCTCCCTCTCACCTTTTTGCAGCGCGTCAACTATTTCCTCCAAAGTCATCTTTGCACTGTCATACATTATACACTTTTTATCGGCATATTCCAAAATCTGCGGATTGATGAGAGAACCGGCGTACACGATAAGCTGTGCCTTCTCCAGTATCCTCATGCCCCTGACCGTTATCAGGTCCTTTGCTCCGCAGCCGGCTCCCAGGATGTAAACCATTCCTTCGCTCCTTTACTTTTAACAAGTTCTCCCCATTCGTTTGAGTAGACTATGAACTCAGTTCTTATTCTTCCCCCGGCCTTTTTCTCAAGATGATATCCTATCCGCTCACCCATGCATTCCATGGTCTGTTTAATAAGCCCCGCCCCGTCAAGGATGGAGAGCGCGGCATCCGTCGACACACAGTCAAGCAGCGCCCTTAATATTTCGTTGTCCGCCCCCGCCCTTAAGGCCGAAGCTGCCATCAGCTCCATCCTGCAGTCGGCAACGGCGGAATGGGTATTCATAATGCCGCCCGACACCTTCACCAGCTTGCCTATGTGTCCCATTAACAAAAGAGACTCAAAGCCCGCATCGACAGCCATATCTATGGTATCACCGATAAAGTTTGAACACAACACGCTGCTTTCCTGATCATAACCGTAAGCTTCCTTAAGGAAATCCCTTCCGTAATTTCCGGGAGTTATCAATACCCGCTTATGTCCCAGGGCTTTTTTCTGGGACAGTTCAAGGGCTATGGTATCCTTAAGGGCCCGAAGACTCATGGGTTCCACTATTCCGCTGGTGCCTATGATGGATATCCCGTCCCTGATCCCCAGCCTTTCATTAAAGGTCTTCTTTGCCCTTTCCCTGCCCTCGGGGGCATAGATCATTACATATAACCTCCCCTCATGACCGCATTCATCGCACTCCGAAAGGACAGCTTTTTTTATCATGGAAAGGGGGACCGGATTGATGGCTGCTTTTCCCGGGGAAACAGAAAGTCCCGGCTTCGTGACAAGGCCTATCCCCTCACCTGCGAACACCTTTATCCGTCCCGCATTTTCAATATCGTCATCCACCGTTTTATCATCGCAAAGGGCAGGAGTTTCTTCGTCGAAGGGTTCATAGGAGACCCTGGCATAGATCAGCATGCCGTCGGTCACATCCGGATCGTCTCCCGACTGTTTTCTGACAGCACAGCTCACAGCCTTATCCTCCCTGCATACATCCTCCACAGGTGTTTTAAATTCAACCCCGGCAGGTGTCATGACGGATATCTCATGTATCTCATTTTTATAAAGCAGCATAAAAGCTGCCGCTCTTGCCGCAGCGGCGCTGCAGCTTCCTGTGGTAAACCCGTATTTCATCGTTGACTTTTACCCTGAAAAAATGTAGTGTTTATCCTATGACTGTATTTAGGGATTTCAAAACAAAGTTCATAGGAGACCGTAACTTTTACCAAAGAGTACTGAAGATCACGCTTCCCATCATGATCCAGAGCGGCATCACCAATTTTGTAAATTTTCTGGACAATATAATGGTGGGCCGGATCGGCACGGAGCAGATGAGCGCGGTGGCCATCGTCAACCGTCTCATCTTCGTGTTTTTCCTTTGCATATTCGGAGGCATGGCCGGCGCCGGTATTTTCACCGCCCAGTATTACGGTAAAAAAGATTACGAGGGCGTACGCCACACCTTCAGGTACAAGCTTATCCTGGGGGCCTTCATCTGCGCTCTTGCTCTGGCTGTCTTCCTTTTATTTGGAGACAGCCTCATCGGCATGTACTTAAGGGGCAGCAGTGACGGCGGCGACAAGGCCGGCACCCTTGAATATGCCCGGCAGTATTTTGCCATCATGCTGTGGAGCCTTCCTGCGGTGGCGCTGGGACAGATCTATTCCAACACACTGCGCGAGTGTTCCCAGACCCTTGTTCCCATGAAAGCGGGACTTGCCGCCATTTTGATAAACCTGACTTTTAACTATCTGCTCATCTACGGAAAACTGGGTTTTCCCGCCATGGGTGTTAAAGGCGCTGCTCTGGCCACAGTGCTTTCACGCTATGTGGAGGTCCTGATAGTCATCATCTGGGCACATGCCCACCCGGAAAGATGTCCCTATATCAAGGGCGTTTACAAAACGCTGAGCCTGCCCTTTGATCTGTTTAAAAGGATATTCATCACCGGCATGCCCCTCCTCGTAAATGAAGCCCTCTGGTCTTCGGGCGTTGCCTGTCTGGCCCAGAGCTATTCCCTGCGGGGGCTGAATGTAGTCGCCGCCTACGAGATACTGGGCGTAGTTTCCAACGTGTTTAACGTGGTATTCTTTTCCATGGGAGATGCCGTCGCCATCATAGTGGGCCAGCATCTGGGCGCAGGCGATCTGAAAAGAGCCAGGGATGACGATAACAAGATACTGGCGCTTTCCGTCTTCATAGCCATCGGCGTTGCCATCGTCATCGCCCTGACCTCCGGAGCGTTTCCGCTCCTTTACAACACAAATGACGAAGCCAGGAAGCTGGCCACCCGTTTTCTTCTGGCCCAGGCCTTCTTTACGCCCCAGATGGCATTTCTGCACACCGCATATTTTACCATACGCTCCGGCGGCAGGACTGTCATAACCTTTCTTTTTGACAGCGTATACATGTGGCTGGTCTGCGTACCCTTAGCCTACTGCCTGAGCAGATATACGGGTCTGTATGTCATCACGGTCTTCTGTCTGCTCCAGTTATCTGAATCGATCAAATGCCTCATCGGCTTCATCCTGGTCAAAAACGGCAGCTGGATGAAAAACATAGTAAAGAACCCTTCACAGTGAAACTTCTCCTGCCGGAGAAGTCTTGAATTCCCTGACGCCATAACCAAAACGGGATCAGCGGCCCAGGCACTTATACATCAGCGCATTGACTATGGCCGCAGCCACGTTGCTGCCTCCCTTCCTTCCCCTGTTCACTATACAGGGAATACCTGATCCCATGATCAGTTCCTTTGAAGCCTCCACATTCACAAAGCCCACCGGGACACCTATTATAAAGTCTATCCTCTCTCCCGCCTTGAACAGCTCATAAAGCCTTATCAGGGCGGTGGGGGCATTCCCCGAGACAAATATCTTTTTCCCGGGCAGGGCCACGGCCCGCTCCATGCTGACACAGGCTCTTGTCACGTTTCTTTCCTTTGCTTCAAGGGCCACATCCTCATCCGCCATAAAACAATACAGCAAAAGTCCCAGCTTTTGCGCCGCGCTTTTGTTGATACCCGCAAGAGCCATGTTCGTATCCGTTATGACATGGGCCCCGCCCTTTAAAAGCTCCAGCGCCAGATCCACCGCACCCTCCGAATAGAACATGGTACCTGCGTACTCAAGGTCTGCGCTGGTATGGATCACCCTTTTTGTGATAAAGGCGGTCTCCTTGCACAGACTGATGCCGGATAAGGCCAGTTCTCTTTCTATTATCTCAAAACTCTTTTTTTCAATCTCCCCGGGAGGGATTATCTCAGGTCCCATTTTCATACCTTCCTGATCTCAAAGGTCTGCTTTAATATCATGCCGATCCTATCAAGATTCTTCCTGTTGCTTCGCAACCCCTTGCCGGGGCGGCATCACACCATTTCATGGTGTGATATGCGTCGCTCCGCTCAGAATGACATTCGGAATAGTCATTCAATATCCCTTCAAGGATCGTGACAAGTGCTTCATTCTCCTCATGTCTTTTCACTGCCAGCCGGTAATATCCTTTTCCAAGGCCTCTCATATTTTCACAATCACGTATCAATATCCCCTGCCCAAGCAACGGCTCATACAGATCCGCCTTTGCTTTGAACAGGATAAAATTCACCTCGGATGGATATACGGTAAAACCAAGCTTTGAAAGCGCCTTCATCAGATATTCGCGCTCAAACCTGATCACCCTTTTGGTCTCTTCCAGATAAGTCTCATTTTTTCCCCAATAAAGCCCGGCCGCCTGGGCAAAGGAAGATATATTCCACTCCGGCAGCTGCAGCTTTATCCTGTCCGTCAGCGTATCATCACAGGTCAGAATACAGCCAAGCCTCACCCCCGCGGCAGCATAGGTCTTGGTAAAGGATCTTACTATCAGGAGATTTTTATATTCTGACAGATACTCCGACATGGACACCGACCTGTCCGTCATAAGTTCCTCAAAGCTCTCATCAAGAATAAGATAGGCATTCTTTTTTTCACATTCACTGATAAGCTGCAATAAATAGTCCTTATCCAAAGCCCGGCCCGTGGGATTGTTGGGATTTCCAAGGAAAACACATCCGCCCTCCTCTATCCTGTAAAAAAGCCCGTCATTAAGGCAGAAGCCGTCTTTCTCATGTAACGGATAAAGATCGATCTTCATATCCGCTGCCAGAGCCGCCCTTTCATATCCGAAAAATGACGGCACCGGTATCAGCGCCCTCTTTCCCGTAAAACATCCGGCCACCGCAGAAAATGCTTCGGAAGCTCCCGAGGTGCATATGACATTTTCAGGCGCCGTACAAAACATTTTCCCCAGATGTTCCCTGAGCTTACGGCATTCATAATCCGGATATTTTTCCGAATCACCTGCGGCGCTCTTCAATATTTCCCTCAGTTCATCCGGCATCCCCATCGGGTTTGTATTTACGGAAAAATCCAGTTTCACATTTTTTTCGTAGATCCCTCCGCCGTGTATATGACGAAAGGTGAGCCCATCCTTCATCAGCCTATCCTCGTTCCCAACCCGCAGAACACACGCCAGGTCTGGGACGCCTTCCTTGAAAGATCGGTCATCAGTCTGCCGTACACATCCCTGAAGCGTCTTTGCTTTTCATCTGCAGGGACTATCCCGCAGCCGGTCTCATCACCTATGATCACACAATTAAGACGACCCTTTGCCGCTTCCATGATATTCTGGAGCAGATCAGTTCCATCCTCCATGTGTTCCCAGGCATATCTGTCCAGATGATCTATGATCATGCCGTCTTCATCCTGCTGTGATGATGCCCCATCCGTCAAAGGAAGCACACCGTCATACACCCGATATTTCCGGGCGTCAAAATAACTGCGGACAAATTCCAGCTTTCCCTGGCAGGCGCCCCCTGTCACCAGGATGAAACCCTCCGTCTCCTGTAATGATCCGTCCATATCTTCAGTTTTATCATCAGCCTTATCCAACATAAGATTTATCTTATCCCCCTTGTGATAAATGATATTTCCGAAAACCGCCTCCACAACTTCGTCACTTATTTTTGCCAGAGCCTCATTTATCATACCCAAAGCCCTCAGATATTCCAAAGTACCCGCATCGTGATCAAAACCCGCATCACGGAAAACATCATTCGTTACAACGATCAGATGTCCGGCTTTAAGGGTGAGCCTTTCTATATCCCCCATCACCTTATCTCTGACCTCATCCGCCGTCAGAACCCGGGGGCCGAACATTTCGTTTGCCACAAGATTCCCCATGCACTCCAGCAGACACAGGCTGCCTTCCTCTGTTTCCGCGGATATTTCTCCAATATCCCTTCCCCTTTCGATGGTGACAAAGCCATCTCCCCGCCTCGATCTGTGTCTTTCGATGCGTTCAAGTGATTCCCTGTCAGCTGACATCATGGTGGCAATATAATATTTTTTCAGTCCTTCGCCCTTTTGCAGCGAATATCTTTCGGCGAACTCCGATTTACCGCTGCCGCTGCCGCCGCAGATCAAAGTCAGCATCCCTAATCTCCCGTCTCAGACCTTATGACCGATCCATCCATTATCCCGAAGATCCGCTCCATATCAAGATTCCCGGTAAGAACATCTGCCAGCATATCAAACTGTCTGTCCATAAAAACATCCTGATCTTCAAGGGGCGTATCAAAAACATAACCCTTTTTTTCGCAAACCGCCTTCATAACGGTTTCCAGCACAGAAGAGCGGTCAAAAATACCGTGTACATAGGTGCCGTAAACCTCGGACCCCTTCGCCTTAAACAGCACATCTCCCCCGGCAGTCACATCATTTCCCATCACGTCAAAAGTACGACCCATATGTATCTCATAACCCTTATAGGCCATACCGGAAAGTCCCGACAAAAAACCGTCCACAGCGTTAAGCTCTCCGGACACCCGTCTTCTTATCTTGTCTTTTTTTATCACGGTATGATATTCAAGCAGCCCCAGTCCGTCACAGGAATTATCCGGAGCATTCTCATCCTCTATGCTCCTTCCCAGCATCTGGAAACCGCCGCAGATCCCGAAGATAGGAATATCACCCGCCAGATCACAGATAGCAGTCCCCGGACCGGAGGTCTTCAGCCATTTCATATCTTCCACAGTGTTTTTACTTCCGGGGAGGATGATCAGATCCGGCCGTCCCAGTTCCTGTGTCCTTCTCACATATCTGACCGAAGCGTTCTGTATCCTGTCAAAGGCGTTCATGTCGGTAAAATTTGAAATATAGGGAAAGCCGATGACTGCTATATCGATCCCCTCTCCCGCATCATGCCTTGACAGCCTGCTGCTCAGGGAATCCTCATCCTCCAGCTTAAGCTCCGTATAAGGCACCACTCCAAGTACCGGAAGGGAAAGCTTTTCCTCTATCATGGCAAGTCCCGGCTGAAGCAGTTTTTTATCACCCCTGAACTTGTTGATGATCATGCCCCTGATCAGGCTTCTCTCATCGTCCTCCAGAAGCTTTACGCTTCCATATAGCTGTGCGAACACTCCGCCTCTGTCGATATCCCCCACCAGGCATACCGGGGCATTCACAGCCCGCGCCAGTCCCAGATTGACTATATCCTTATCCTTAAGGTTGATCTCAGCCACACTGCCGGCGCCTTCGATGATGATATAATCATATTCCTCCGACAGGCTCCTGTAGGCCGCCAAAACCTCGGACATCAGTTCATCTTTATATTCATAATATTCCGCGGCGCCCATCTCACAGCGGATCTCTCCCATGACTATCACCTGGGATGACATATGTCCCGTGGGTTTTAAAAGCACCGGGTTCATCCTCACGTCCGGCTCGATCCCGGCGGCAAACGCCTGCATGGCCTGAGCTCTTCCCAGCTCATATCCATCCCTTGTCACAAAGGAATTGAGAGCCATATTCTGAGCCTTGAAAGGCGCCACAGTGCAGCCCTTTTTTCTCAGTATACGGCACAGTCCCGCCGTTATCACACTTTTTCCCACATCTGACATGGTGCCTGCCAGCATGATCGTCTTTGCCATAATGTTCTCTTACCCGTATTTTTACAATACCGCGCTCAATATATTTTTCGAAGCCGTTTTTTCCCTGTCGATATCGAACAGGTCCGCTATATATTCCCCGTCAAAGATCTCATCCCTGCTTCCCACTCTGTCGCAGACTCCGTTCTTTATGCAGAGTATCCTGTCGGAAAAGGCCTTTACCAGTTCCAGCTCATGCAGGGACATGATGACCGTGATCCCTTTGCTTTTGCAGAGCATTTCAAGCAGGGATAAAAATTCCAGTTTGTGCTTTATATCAAGAAAGGAAACCGGCTCGTCCATGACGAGAAGATCAGGCTCCTGACACAGTGCCCTGGCCAGCATGACCCTCTGTCTTTGTCCGTCGCTGATATTTGTAAAAGGTCGGTCGGCCAGGGAAGCCACCCCCATGAGTTCCATGGCTTCGTTTATCTTTTCTTTATCCTTGTCCGACATTGATCCGAAAAAGCCGGTATAGGGATGCCGGCCCGTGGAGACCATCTCGAAGCAGCTCATCATATCGCTCCCGGGACGGGCTGTATATACCACGGCCAACAGCTTTGAAAGCTCCGAAGGTTTCACCCCCAGCAGATCTTTTCCCTCCATGCACACCCTGCCCGAAAGAGCCGGGATCAGGCGGGTCAGTGTTTTTATCACGGTGGATTTGCCGGCACCGTTAGGGCCGATCAAAGTAAGGATATCACCCTTTTTCAAAGTCAGGGATATATCCTTTACGACACATACATTATCATAACCGGCGCACAGCCTGTCCATCTCAAAAAAAGGGATCTCACGGTCCATCATTCATCCCCCCTTCTTCTCTTTACCATGATCCAGATGACGAAAGGAGCTCCGAGGACCGCAGTCACCGTACCTATGGCAAGCTCCGTGGGGGCTATTATCCTTCTGGCGATCAGATCGCACAAAAGGCAGAATATGCTCCCTGCCAGAAATGAAGCAGGTATCATCACCGTGGGCTTTGAAGTTTTGAATATGCGCTTAACAGCCTGGGGAGCCGCTATTCCCAGAAAGGATATGGGCCCGGAAAAAGCCACAACGCAGCCGGATAACAGGCCCGAGAAAATGATGATAAGTATCTTTAGTCTATTCACATTTACGCCCATATTTCCGGCGTAGGCCTCCCCCAGCCTATAGGCTGAAAGGCTCTTGGACATGAGAAGGACTGCGATAATTGAAAAAAGCACCGGATAAAACATGGCGTTCACGTTAGACCAGGTGATGCCGGAAAAACTGCCCTTATTCCAGTTATGGAGATTCACTATATCGGAATCATTTGCAAAGGTGACGATTATATCGGTGATACCCGAACAGATATAGCCCGTCATGACTCCGCATACCAGCACCAGGGACATATCCCTGACCCCGGAGGCCACGGCTATGACGAAAAGCATGGAGAGTAGACCGCCAAAAAAGGCAGCACCTATCATTAAAGCCGATGAAAGCTTCCACAGCCTCATGGACGAAAGCACCAGGACCAGCGCCACCATCAGCTTGGCTCCCGAAGATATGCCCAGCACAAAGGGGCCCGCTATGGGATTGTAAAAATAGGATTGGAGCAGATAACCCGAAAGCGCCAGGGCGCCGCCCAGTATCATGGCGGCAATGGCCCTCGGCGCTCTTATGTCACAGATTATCCTGACTGCCTCCTCGCTCCCGGCCCTGTGGATCACGGCATCAAAGATCTGTGCCGGCGTATAGGCGATACTGCCTGTGCATACGTTCAATACCAGCAGTACGAACACGAGAATGCATAGGATAGAAAAGATCAGCGTTAAAATAAGTCCGTCATTCTTTTTCAAAATACATCTCCGAAAAGTGAAGATCCGGTATCATTCAAGAGGCTTCAAAAAGAACATTTCTTCTTTATTACGGTTGGTTATGAGCGTCCTGAGATCGGAAGCCATATAACCCATGCACAGAGGCTTCTGATAAAAATCAGGTCCCACATACCACACATGTTTTTCCTTCACCGCCTTGAAATCGGCAAAGAGTTCATTTTCCTTAAGAAGATCATCCACCGAGTGTACATCGCTGTCTATGGCTGCGTTATAGATCAGGAAATCCGCATCCTTTGCCCGGGAATAGAAATCCTCCATGGAAATGTTCATGGTGGTCTTTTTTGACGAGCTGTCATCGTTCATATCCGCAAAGACATATTTTGCCCCCGCCATGTCGATGAGCTTTGACACATAGTCCTGCCCCTGTCTGATCTGGACCAGCCCCTCGCTGTTTACAAAGAAAAAGGCAATGGTGGTATCTGTCTTCTCTCCCGCAATGGCTTTTTCAAAGTATTCTTTCTGCTCATCAAAAAGCTCTCCGGCTTTTTCCTCGTCATCAAAAAGCGCGGCGGTAAGCTTTATCCATTCGGCCCTTGCCAGAGGATGTGTCTCATATCCCGAATAGTCCGTGAGCATGGGGATCCCCAGTTCTTCAAAACGCTCAGCCACCTCGGGAGCGTGAAGTATCATGGTACTTTCAAGCACCAGATCACAGCCCCCTGCGATCAGCTGTTCATAATCGGGAGCATTGTATTTTCCCACATAGTTAAGTTTACCGGCCTCCATCACCTCATTGGCTTCGGGGATGTTCCACTTGCCGTCCTCCTTCGATGTGTAAGCCAGCTTATCCAGTTCATTCAGTTCCACATAAGCCTGCATCATGGAGGAGGCTGAAATATACACCTTATCAAGAGGCTGCTTAAGGATAGTCACATCATCGGAAGCAAGATCGGGGACTTCCTTTCCCTCCGGTACCAGAAGAAATTTCTGCTTGTTTTCATCCGGTCCGATATAGATGAATTTGTATCCTCCGTCGTAATGATCCACGATGAAATTCTCGGCGTAATCCGTCACCAGGGAATCCTTGTATTCGATACCGGAAAGTTCCTTTTTCCTGTCGGCAAGACCTGCAGCCATACTGTCCGTATCAGCGGCCGCATCGTCATTTTCTCCGGTCGCCCCCGACAACTCTTTAAGACTACCCGGCTTTACATCGGATACGCTCACCTTGTGGTCATACCATTTGCCCTTGGTCCCTATAAGCGCCAGATCAAAATCCTCATCCAGCACGGTAACGGGTACATCAAAGGCATTTACCTCTTCTTTGGTGCCATCGGGATAGACCACCTCTTCCACGATAGGCTCAAGGAGCTTGGCTCCTTCCTTTTGCGCCTCCTCGGCACTTCCCGGATACAGATTCAGGATATTCTTTGAGGTCAGGGGAATGTGCAGCGTCATCACGCCGTTCTCAACCCTTAACTCGCCCCTGTTATCATAGACCTCATTCACATGGAACATGGAGCTGTCTGTGGTAAATAACGCAGTATATACTCCGTCTTCCAAAGCTGCACTTCCCGCCGATGCATTATCCGCACCATCTGTGTTCCCTGCAGTGCCCTGATCTCCGTTTTCGCTTCCCGTGTTATCTGCCGCGCCGGCAGCTTCATCAACCTGCTGTGTGGCTGTGCCTTCCGTTCCGGTGCCTGTATCACCGGCTTTATTTTGCGCGCAGCCTGTAAGCACCACCGTAACAGCCAACATAAATAATGCTGTCAGTATCAGTACTGCGGATCTTAGTTTAATTCTCTTAGTATTTCTCATGGAGATTGTTTCCTTTTTTGTATTTCATCCGGCAGTCATTTCTTCTGCCTGCCTTTTCAAGATCCTTCACTTCGTTCAGGATGACATGGAGTTATTCTTTGGATCCTTCACTACGTTCAGAATGACATGGGATTTCCCCCTGTTATTCTGAGGAGTCTTTTCCCTTTGTCATTCTGAAGAATTTTTTCCCTTTGTCATTCTGAAGAATTTTTTCCCTTTGTCATTCTGAGGAGCGAAGCGACGAAGAATCTTTATTTCACATCCTTAACATGCTGTACATACAGTTCCTCGATCTCAGGGATACGTCCCAGAGCGATCTTCTGCATCTGCACATCATCAAACTTGCCCGAAGCCTTGAACATGCTTATCCAGGAGTCGTCATCATCCCCGGCCATGTCATTGTTCACATGATCGGAAGCCACCACCATAAGAGGTCTGATGATCACCTTCTTATAACCGTCCTCACTGATCTTATCGATCAGGCTTTCAATGGATGTCTCCTCGGGCTCGCCCTCCACGGTACCGATATAGACATTCTCATATCCCAGCTTATCCATCTGAGTCTGCATCTGTGAATATGAAACCTTGGCGTTATGAGATGTACCATGACCTACAAATACAAAAGCGGTCCCGTCCTCTGCAGACGCCTTGGATGAATCGTAATCATTATCCTTAAGTGCGGAATCAACTATTATTCCCGAAACCTTTTCCTTATCCGCATTTATGACTGTAGCGTCGTCTCCCACCTCACCCAGGAGAGGAAGAGCCAGCTTTACGGTCTCGAATTTATCCTGATATGTATCCAGCACGCCCTTGAGCTCATCATACTCGGCCCCCTGCATAAGATGTGTGGGCAGCACGATCAGTTCCTTCACCCCGTTATCCACGGCACGGGCCAGCGCCTGATCTACATTATCTATCTTTTCTCCTTCCCTTGCAAGCACATGATTGATGATGATCTGTGCAGTGAAGGCACGTCTTACGGAATAATCGGGAAAAGCGTCGGCTACGGCTTTTTCTATTCCTCCTATATCCGCTGCACGGCTCTCATTAAAGGAAGCTCCGAAGCTTACCACCAGTATCTCCTTCTCACCGATCTCATCCTGATTAAGGGGATCGTCAAGGGAGGCATCTCCCGTATCCCTGCCGAAATAATCATAATCGGCATACTCACCCTCCACCAGCTGCTTCTGTTCCTCGGTCAGTGCATCCCAGGCCGCCTTTGCCTTTGCACACTGTTCATCGGTCTCGGGAGTATACTCCTGTACGTATATGGCGTCGATCAGAGCGGCCACTTCATCAGCCTTAGCCTGATCATCAGCTTCTTCTGTTTTCACTTCCGTCTCCTTCACTTCCTCACTCTTTGCCTCCTCAGCCTTGGGCTCTTCGGGCTTTGCTTCCTCAGTCTTGGGCTCTTCGGGCTCTGCTGTCTTGGGCTCCTGTGAAGGCTGCGCCGTACCGGAACCGGTGTTACCGGAGCAGGCACAAAACAGCATAGATGCTGCCAGGGCTAAAGCACACATCTTGATCACATCATTTCTTTTCATCTCTTCTTTCCTCCTCATACAAAAAAATGCGCCCATCCGTAACAGGCGCACAAAAAAATCCCGATAAACACTAAGCGGGTACAGTCTTTTGTAAGGCCAGTTACTCGTGGTCCCACCGGCCTTTTTCCTTAATCCATGATCCCATAACTACGGCCGGTGTATTACCTCCGGCAAAGACACCGCACAAAATGCTTTTTTCATACGTCCTTCACACAGAGTATCCGGCAGGTCTCCTGACTCATGCATATACGCACAGCCGCCTTCCCGGCATCATGACCAGTGACATATTGGCCGTGCTAAACATTTACAGTGACGAGTTCGTGCAGGCTTTGCACCTGCTTCCCTTTTGATCAAAGCAGGATCCCCCGCTTCGAACCGGACCCTACGACTATACCACAAAATCGAAATTGATACAAGCAATATGAAACAGAGCCGCCATGAACCGGCTTCACAGTTTAATGGTTCCCGAATAATTACCCTTTCCGGTGATGACAGGTGCCTCCGGCGTGCCGCTCACTTCAAAATCACCGGTGCCCTTCTTGTTCACCTGCCTTAGCTTAAGCTTCTTACCGGCATGCCCCGTGATCCACAGACCGTTCACCTTAAGGCTTCCCGTTTTATCCTTCACCACGGACTTATACTGCGGGGTTGTCTGCGACAGATCCATAGGGCTTATGACAAAGGGTATCTTTGTCTGCTTAAACGCAGCCTTCAGGGCAGGATCCTTGATCTTATTCAACTTTATGGTAAAGTAGGGCTGTTTTTTTGCGGTAGCCACATTTTTGTTATTCCTGAATACGACCTTATAATCCGTTGCCTTCACTTCATTTCCCCTGGGATCATAAAGGTGCAGGATCACGTCCGCACATTTGCTCTTTGACGCCTTTGCTTCCTCCTGGACATGGGACGCACCGTTGTAGCTTACGGAAGGAGAAAAGGCCACTTCATAACCGCTCTCTCCTATTTTTACACGGGTCAGTTCCTGTACCTTGCCCGCAGATACGGGAGCTGCCAGAAGGAACTGTCCGGGCTTTGTCACCTTGACTGTATATGTACGGTTTTCGGCGTCGAATTCACCGTCCAGATGAACATAGCCGCACACGACATCGGAATACTCATATATGGCTATCTTTCCCGCATCTTCCCTGTCCAGTCCCTCCTCACTCAGAAGAAGGTCATTGTATGACAGCTTAAGGGTGATGGGTGAATCGGAAAAATCGTCGATCACATTCTTACCCTCGGCGTCTTCGGAAAGATACACATAATAGGGATCACCCACCACGGTTGCCTCACCGGAGAAAATGGTATTACCGCTTATGGTATCCCCCGAGCCCAGAAGCGGATATTTCTTATAGACATAGATATTCGTGGCACGGCCTCCGCCGCTACTGAAGCCCCCGCCGTTTACGGAAGCCACATTCACATAACCTTTATTTGCACCTCCGGCCTCGATATTTTTCTCCCTGATCCACTCTCTCGCCGGAGCGGTCTTTATGGAAATATATTCCGATAAAAGCTTAATATAAGTTTCCAGAGGTTCCTTTATCATGGTCTCCAGGCCGACGCGGTTAGCCTCCACTGCCTTTTCTATATCGTTTTCATACGTCCTGACATATTCTCCTTCCTGAACACTGCCGCCCTGGCTTTCATACTCTGTATTCTCTTCACCGGATACACTAAACTTAACGCCGATGGATGCAAAACCGTTGGTCAGACCCAAAGTGAGCGGAGGAAGCGAAAGGGTCTCACCTTTTGATTCCTTTATACTGTATGTTCCCGCTGCAGGTGACTCCGGCACTTTTTCCATCAGCTCCCCCATGGCGGAATCCATGACAAAATAATAAGCCGCCGGCTTATCACTGTTTATCAATTTTCTGAGTTCAGGATAATACGCATATATATTTCTGTATTCATCATTGGAATACTTAAGGGTAAATGTTTCCCTCTCGGTATTTTTCTTAAGAAGAACAGAATGCTCATCAAAGGCCAATACCTTGCTCAGCGTAAAGTCCGCATCCGTACCGCGTCCCTTATAGGTCTTGGAAAGGGAGTATTCGCTGAACCTTCCCGTATCCTCCAGCAGACTCTGTTTCACATCCGCACTGGCGCCGCCTTCGGAAAATTTAAATTTAAAGTTCCCTTCGCTCTGGGTATACTTTGAGGTCTTCTTTTGTTCCATCTTTTCCTCGCCGGTCTTATCATTTCTGGTGACCGACTGATAATACACGCTGTCCTGGTCTTTGCCCATCAACTCACCGCTTCCGTGTAATCTGTCAATGGAAAAACCGTCCGCTTTCTGGGCTGTTGTAAGCGTAAAGGAATTTGATCCTCCGAACACATCGAAGGCATCAAACCCTGCCAGACTTGCCAGATCCAGCAGCATCTGGTTTCCCTTGGCGATGGCATATGATCCGAAGATACACTCACCGATATCCTTTATATGAGACGCATTATACGGGTTATAATCTTCGATCTCTATACCGTAAATCTGACCAAAGTTTCCCTTTACCTTGCCAATGATGGAATAGGGCGTCAATCCGAAGCCCTCATTTGCAGCCTTGAGCTTTGCTCCCGGTCCCACATCACCTTTAAAGGAAAAATTATAATCCACTGTCTGGGTCAGCTTCACATTGCGCTGACCGTTCACATATTCATTTATCAGCTTTATGGAGGGCGACGATCCCGCTTCGCCCTCAACACTGGCCAGTGAAAAATCCACATCCAGCGCATCATCGACATTTACCTTTCCGCCGGCAGCAAAAGCTCCCGTCAGCGATTCCGAATATACGCCCTTCCAGGTCTGTTTAAAGGAGAGAGGATTCACCGTCACTCTCAGCGTCACCCTGCCGGGAAGGAGCACAGGTCCCTCTGCGGCGGAGACTGCCTGATTAAAATCATGGCCCGTCCCCTCATAGATATCCACCTGTATCTCCTTTTTATAGGGCTCGGCATTAGGTGTGAGTCTGGCCTGGTCTTTATCGTTAGCCCAAGAGAGTGTCACATAACCCTCATTATCCGTCTCGGTCTCTTCCGCCCTGCGGACATCATGGTAAAGACAGGTCACAGGAGTATTCTTAAGCACATTTCCGAATTCATCCCTGACCAGATGCCTTGTGAAAGCACGGCCGTTTCCGTTTATACTAAGGTAGATCGTCTCATCTCCTCCGATATCTCCCTGATAGGCGATATTTGCTTTGAGCAGGGATTCATTTCCGGTCTCACCCCAGGTCGGATCCTTCGGAAAACTGATGGAACTAAACTGTGATTTTGTCCCGTTGTACTTTACCTTTTCCGGAGTTGTCCCCAAAAAGGCATTGACCTCCACGGTTTTGAGACTTCTGGGAAGAGAAATATTCTTTATGTCAGAATTGTAAAAAGCGTGACCGGCTATGGTCACTACGCCCTCGGGAACATCCAGGCTTCTCACCTTTGAATAGGAAAAGGCATAAGGTCCTATAGCCTTCACCCCGGTGGGAATGACCGTCACGGAACACCCCAGTATAACAGTGGGTCCGCCGTAGGTCTTGTTGTTTTTTTCTATGATGGCATTGCAGTCATTCCTGCTGTCATATACAGTGTTTGACGGATCCACGGTAATGGAAGTCTTGTCGTTCCAGGTATTGCAGATCGAGACTCCGATATGAGTGACAAGGGCCGGAATATGCAGCTGGGTGATATATGTGCTTTCAAATG
Source organism: Lachnospiraceae bacterium (assembly GCA_016288495.1). Taxonomy (GTDB): domain Bacteria; phylum Bacillota; class Clostridia; order Lachnospirales; family Lachnospiraceae; genus UBA1753. Next base: position 1,849 of record JAEEZH010000035.1, on the reverse strand, counting down.
CATAATCCCCGATATATTCAAGGGAAGAAGGCAGATCTATGGATTTAAGGGCGGTATTATCAAAAGCCCTCTCCTCGATCGTCACCACGCCTTCCGGGATATCTATGGTTTCAAATTTAGCGGAAGAAAAAGCGCCCTTACCGATGATCTTTGTCCCCTGGGGGATGACAGTATTTTTACAGCCGCAGACCAAAGTGGCCGTGGCCGTTTCGATTATAGCATTGCAGTCATTTCTGCTGTCATAATTTTCATTCGAAGGATCCACCGTTATGGAGTCGGCGTAAAAGCCGTCAAAGGCCATGGGCCCTATGTACTCCGTACAGGCGGGGATCACCACATCCAGATGGGCGACTGTGCCAAAGGCCTTTTCACCCGCATACTTAAGTGATGAAGGAACAGAAGTTGCTTTTACATTACTCAATGCGGAGTCACCCAGATATTCCACGGAATCAGGAATATTTATGGTGGGCTTTGTCGAAGCGTTTGCTCCGATAGCCATTTTTTCTATCCTTTTCAGGCCATCCGGGAGAACTATGCTGGTGAGGGAATCATATTCGGCGAAAAAAGCATATTGCGCCAAAGAGGTCACGCCTTCTTCCACAACTATTCCGGTGATGCTTTTCCTGTAGGATTTCCATGGAGCATTATTATTGCTGAAGCTCATCTCACCGGTGCCGCTTATGGTAAGCACATTATCCTCTATCTTCCAGGTAAGGTTGGTACCGCAGCTTCCCGATGCGGCCCCGTTTACGGTTTCCTCAGCCGCCATTGAAGACAGCGGCAGCATAGTCATGGTAATGCAAAGTGCTAAAACAACACTGACTGTTTTTTTGATCATTCTCTTCATCATCTTTTCCTGAACACAGGGACGGTCACTATTTTTCACCGTCCCTGTGCTTTTCCTCATTTCCTGTTTTTTACTTGGTCTTAACATTGATGACGGCCTTACCCGTCAGATCCATTGTAATTCCTCTCCGGCTTACTCCATAGAAAACTTTGCAGACCAGCCCCCTTGCCAGTGATTACATGCTTATAAGTATCAAGTATCACACCTCATAAGTCAATACAAAACAGGCAATCCGCAGGACGTGATAATTAACGATAATCATGAAGCTTTCTTCTCCTCTGTCTGCTCATTCTGGGGGAATTCTATCACATTGTCCGGCGTTTCCTCAGCCTTGCTCCCGGGCCTTTTATCCGGATTCAGCTTCACATTGTCTCCGTAGATCGTGGCGAACTCATCCTTCATGGACACAGGGATATAGCCTGCTGCCTCACATTTTTCCTTAAAGGACTCAGCCTTTTCGGGCTTTCCGTAATCCCTCACGGTATCATCGCAGAGCAGCATGTACGCCCGGCCCTCATATTTATTGTTGTTAAGCGCCATCTGGGCCATAGCGAAGTCCCCGGTGCTGTTACCGAAGACCAGAATGGGATCCTTCCCCAGCTCTCTCTGGATTGCCGTCACCTTGTTCATCTTAAGATTCTTGACGATGAGCTCATCCGACATTATCACCTGATCCGAAGCGGCAAAGGTATAATCAATGCCGGGGGTATCCTCCTGACCCGTGGCGGCAAGGGTAAAGTCAGTACCTATGATACACTCCGGAGGTACCACATCTCCCAGCTCATCCTCCAGAAGAGCCCTTACGGTCATTCTCTCGGTACCGCTCACCACATATACCCTGAAATCGTTTGCCTTGAGATATTTGATCACAGAGATCATAGGCTTGTAAAATGAAGTCTCATAAGTGAGATTATCAAAACCCTCGGGCTCGTGGGTCTTGAAATCCTTCACATAATCACTGAACTCCAGCATGGTCATTCCGGAATAGCATTTCGCAAAATG
>JAEEZH010000005.1 GCA_016288495.1 Lachnospiraceae bacterium | reverse complement strand
GGTGCTCATGAGATATTCGGCGTAGGTCCTGTGTACCTTGTGCTGAGCCGAAAGGGCATAGGCAATGGAATAACCCCAGGGTTTCCTCTTTTTGATCTCACTTATATACTCGTCTATGGCATCATATACAGGCTCGATATCATAGTTCTTGCCATAATTTTCATTCATGTATTTGAGCATGAGCTCAATGCAGAGATTTCCCGGGACACGTCCCATTCCGTAAAGGGAACCGTCTATGCATATATTCCTGGCCGGTGAAACTATGTCGATGAAATCCTGAGCAAGTGAAAAGGACAGAGACTGGTTTTCATGAAGATGCACCGCGATGCGGATATCCTTGTCCAGATTGTGGTCTATTAGATTATAAAGACGCACGAGGTCCTTTTTCTGCATGGCGCCAAAGGTGTCCACCATTGTGAAGCAGTAGGCTCCGAGTATGTTCACCCTCTTAATGAAGCCCAGCAGCTGTGCGTCCGTGTAACCCATTATGTTTATGGGATTCACAAAACACTTATAGCCCTTGTCTATCACCTTAGCACAGGCTTCAAAGCCCTCCTCTATATCGTAATCATGGAAAGAGATCCTGATCACCTCAACCGTTCCGTCGCATTCCTCCAGTTTTGAAAAATCATAGAGATCAGCCTGGGCCATCAGGGCGTAAACCGTGTTTTCCCTTTTTTCGGGAAGGACACGCTTCGCCTCTTCTATGCAATTAAACATGGCGCGGTCTTCATCGTATTCACAGTTCTGCAGAAAACCCGCCTCGATTATATCTACCCCCGACTGCACCAGATTACGCAGGATAGCCTTTATCACATCATTTCCGAATCTGGAAGAGTTTATATGTCCTCCGTCCCGCAATGTGCAGTCCAAAAGCTGGATCTGACTCATTTCATCAATTCCTCCACAAGCGCGATCTGTTCGGGCAGATCCACCCCAAAGGTGGAAAACTGCGTCTCCTCAAGCCTGAGCTTACGTCCATGCTCCAGAGCCCTGTTGCACTCTATGCCGTTTTCGGCCTTCTCAAGCTCGGACTGTCCCCAGGAAAGAAAATCCAGCAGGAACTGTCTGCGGTAAGAATACAGCCCCACCAGATGCCAGCCCGTGGCAAGATGCGACCCAAAATTATACGGAGCCGCACATCTGGTAAGATAGAGCGCATCCCCCTTCAGATCTATGACAGCCTTCACCACATTGGGATTGGTGTACTCGCTGTCATCCTTTATCCTCTGGCGGAGAGCCGCGTACTCCACCTCTTCATCATCCAGGATGTGTATAACCTGCCTTATCTCCTCGGGATCGATGAGAGGCTCATCCCCCTGTATGTTCAGATATATATCCCCATCGGTCCTTGACGCCACCTCTGCCACTCTGTCCGCCCCGGTGCGATGATCCTTCGAGGTCATCATGGCCTTCATGCCATGCTCCCTGCAGCACTTCATTATCCTCTCATCGTCCGTCGCCACATATATCTCATCTATCTCGGGCACCTTTTTCGCCTGCTCATACACATGCCAGACCATGGGTTTTCCCTTTATCATCGCCAGCGGCTTCCCGGGGAACCGGGAGCTCTCATACCTGGCCGGAATCACTCCTATTATCTTCATATCCACTCCTTTCAAGCCTTCTCCCGCTTGCGGGAGAAGGTGTCAGCCGCAGGCTGACGGATGAGGGTCCTCACCCCTGAATCAACCTAAACCTCTCATACCCCTTCTCAAAAAAATCCACCAGCACATCCAGCTCATCATCAAATTCTTTCGTCCGCTCTCTGCGCCCCACAAAAATCTCCTCGGCCCCATCCATGAGCTCAAATATCTTCACCGGCTCGCCGGCCTGTTTCACTGTCTCAATAGACGCCGCGGCGCTGTGGGTCATCCAGGTCAGCTCCTCCTGCGGAACAGGCACCATGAAATTCCTGAGCGCGCCGGGAAGCTGCGAGAAAGCAGGGACCCGTGGGATGCGGTGTATCATTGAAAACGGCACCTCGCCAAAGACTACGGACAGCTTCCCCAAAAGCGCCGCCTCATAGGCCGCCGTACCGGTGATGGTCACAACACCTTTAGCCTTTAATATCCAGGGCTTGGGATCCTTGTAGTAGTTTACCTGGACCACACGAACATTGTGAAGCTGCGCCGCCCTCTCATAAAAGGAAAGATCCCGCTCGCCCAGCATCGCCTGATGCTCCTTCACATAGAGCTTCACCCCTATGGGCAGCGACTTGCTCACCTGCTCTATCAGGTTCAGCTCGTCCACGTAATAGGAAGCCTTGACAAATACAGAAGACTCCGGTATCAGATGAAGCGGCATATACACATAGTCCTCGCCCTCCACAGGGGGTTCAAAATATCTGTTTTTGCCAAAGAGCATACGCTTATTCAGCTCCGTCTGAAGATAGTGCCTGAGATAGGGCAGTGACGGCGCATACAGCATCCTGCTCTTTTTCTTTCTCGCCAGATTTTTCGCGGTTATGTCCTGATCCCAGAAATAATTCCATTTACCGCGCATGACCCTGGCTATCCAGATAAGGGAATCCCGCTCATATTTATTTGTCACCGAGCCGGAAAACTCCTTGTTCATTATGGAGCTCTCGCTCCTGTATTTTTCTATGTACGCGATGGCTTCGGCAAGTTCCTCATCTGTCTTTGCCAGATTATCCTCATACATCTTCCTGATGTATGGATCTATGCCATAGGAATTCTGAAAACTCGGATATTTATAATATCCGTATTTTGAATACTCTATCGTCATGGCACAGGTTCCGTATCTGTGCGCCACCTCTGCCAACACCGTCCTCTGCAGCTCTGCGTTGTCCATATCCAGGATGATGTCCGGTTTCCACTCCTCAAAGATCGAGATGATCTTTTTGTAATTCAGCTCCAGCCATAGGCAGTTCTCCTCATAACTGGTGAGGGACCAGTAATACCTGAAATGGTAATGCCTGGTGTTTTCCTGGGACGCCATCAGCTGGAGATTCAGCCCCTTGAAATGACAGAAGTCCCGTTCAATCATCTCCAGGTATTCCATGTCATATGGGCCCTTATCGCTTGTCAGCGGCGCGGCGCCTCCGACGGCTTTCTTCACGCCCCTTTTTATCCCGTAGCGGCTGCGCCACTTATCCATCCTGTCTATGAATTCATCGCATATATCTTTAACATCGTATATCTTTATCCCGTCCAGCTTCTTAAACTGATAGTAGGTATGCTCGTTGTAATAGCACTTATTGAAGGAGCACTCAGAGCTCATGATAAAAAAGGCCGCCACATCATTGTCTTCCTTAAGGCTTTCTGCAAGGAACCAGAGCGGCTTACAGTAAGTCTCGCGGCACACCAGCAGGATCTTTTTATTTTTCCAGCTAAACTTCTTCATATTTCAGGCAGTGTGATCATGTCTCCTATCTTTTTATTCATCTCCTCGGGATAAAACCGGCTCAGCCCGCTTCCACTGGTGAAAGTCAGCTCCCCGAAATAGACCCTTCCCTCAACCTCGTAAAGATCGACCCTCACATGACAGAACCCCCGGCACAAAACAGAGGCGATATCGATCATCTCCTCCAGGCACTCCGG